>NZ_JBIIVN010000058.1:0-13962 GCF_044339385.1 Collimonas sp.
GATCCTGCGCAAGCTGCGGCTTTTTTGCGCTGCGTTTCTGGTAATGCTTTGGCCGATGTGGCGTATGGCGACTGTCACGGCTTGAGACAATTATTGGGAAATGGGATTGTTCAGGGCGGACTACTTATTTGTCGCCGGCGCGTATCACCAGCTTGCCGAAATTCTTTCCTTCCAGCAGGCCGATAAAAGCTTGCGGAGCATGCTCCAGCCCGTCAACGATATCTTCCCGGTATTTCATCTTCCCGGCGGCGATCCAGCCGCTCATCTCTTTGAGGAACTCCGGATAGCGGTGGCCATAGTCGTCGAAAATGATGAAGCCTTGCATCTTGATGCGGCGCGTCAGCATGTTGCGCATCAGTGCCGGCAGGTGGTCCGGACCTTGCGGTTTGCTGGTGGCGTTGTAGTTGGCGATCAGCCCGCACAGCGGCACGCGGGCGCGCGCGTTGAGCAACGGCAGCACCGCGTCGAAGACGGCCCCGCCGACGTTTTCGAAATAGACGTCGATGCCTTTGTCACAAGCCGCAGCCAGTTGTTGCGGGAAATCTGTCGCGCGATGATCGACACAGGCGTCGAATCCCAATTCTTCTATTGCGTACTTGCATTTGTCGGTGCCGCCAGCGATGCCGATTACGCGACAACCTTTGAGCTTGGCAATCTGTCCGACTACCGAGCCGACTGCGCCAGTGGCGGCCGCCACGACGACGGTGTCATCGGCCTTGGGTTGGCCGATATCCAGCAAGCCCATGTAGGCGGTGAAGCCTGGCATGCCGAGCAGGCCCAGCGCGTAAGACGGTTTGCCTAGTGTGGGATCGAGTTTGCTCAAACCTTTGCCATCCGACAGCGCATAGTCTTGCCAGCCGCTGTAGCTCAGCACCAGATCGCCGATCTGGTAATCCGCATGTGCGGACGCCTCGACGCGCGACACGGTGCCGCCAACCATAACTTCACCGACGCCGACCGGCGCGGCGTAAGAGGGGGGCGTCGCTCATGCGGCCGCGCATGTACGGATCAAGCGAGAGGTAGATGGTGCGCAACAGCACCTGACCGGCCGCAGGTGTCGGCACCGGGCTCTGCTCCAGCCTGAAGTTGTCTGGGGTCGGGGCGCCATGCGGGCGTGAGGCCAGCAATATGCGGCGGTTGACGGCTTTGCTTTGTGACATGTTTGCTGCTCCTGGTTGGATTGCATACCGGCTTTATGTCGCGCTACGTTGCATGGCGTTGCATTGCCGGTATGCTGCGGATTGCTGCGCTATTAGTTTCGCAAATTGGGCTTATAAGGCGGCTTCTAAAATAGTGCGGCTGACTTCAAGAGTGTGGTCCCGATGCTCGCCCAGGGTTGTCATGCCGTGCTTCCGGAGTTGTTCCAGCACGGTGTCGATGGCATCCTGCCCCAATTTATAATCCGACAAACGGGTCTTGATACCAAGGCTTTCAAAGAAATTGCGGGTCCGCTCAATGGCCAGATCGATACGTTCATTCTCGCTACCTTCGGTGATGTGCCAGACGCGTTCAGCATATTGCAGCAGCTTGGCGCGTTTGCTGTCACGGCGCACCGATAGCAAAGACGGCAGCACGATCGCCAGTGTGCGGGCGTGATCGATATCGTATTGTGCGGTCAGTTCATGGCCCATCATGTGCGTTGCCCAATCTTGCGGAACACCTGCACCGATTAAGCCATTCAGCGCCAGGGTAGCAACCCACATCAGGTTGGTGCGGGCATCGTAGTCGTTTGGCTCGGCCAGCACGCGTGGCCCGGTTTCGATCAGGCTCAACAGTAAGTCCTCGGCAAAACGATCCTGAACCATTCCTTGCACCGGATAGGTCAGGTACTGTTCTACTGTGTGGACAAAAGCATCGACCACGCCGTTAGCGATCTGGCGCGGTGGCAGGGTAAATGTCTTGCTCGGATCAAGGATCGAGAATTGCGGGAATACCAGCGGGCTATGAAAAGCCAGCTTGGCCTGGATCGATTTGCGGGTGACGACGCCACCGTTGTTCATTTCCGAGCCGGTGGCTGGCAACGTCAGCACACTGCCGAATGGCAGGGCGCTGGTGATGTTGGTGCCGCGCTTGACTGCGATGTCCCAGGCGTCGCCTTCGAAATTTGCCGCCGCAGCGACAAATTTGGTGCCGTCAATCACTGAGCCGCCGCCTACCGCCAGCAAAAAATCGATATTCTTGCTGCCGACTTGCTCAACTGCCCGCATCAACGTTTCATAGCTTGGATTAGGCTCGATGCCGCCGAATTCGTGGATCTCGCGCTTGCCAAGTGCGGCCTTGACTTCGTCGAGCGCGCCGGTTTTTTGTGCGCTGGCACCGCCGTACAGAATCAGTACGCGTGCGCTTGGCGGCACCAGATGGGCGAGTTTGGCGATGCTGTCGCGGCCGAAGACGATCTTGGTGGGATTGTAGAATTCAAAATTCAGCATGGGATTTCCTTTGACAAGTAGACCGCTCAACTAATTCAAACGGTAAAAATTCGACGCGCATGCCAGCAAGCAAGCGCGCTTGATCGTGATTCATGAATAAATCAGGGTGAAGCCAGTACGTCCAGGGTGATTTTCATCGCGCTTTCGAGCGGGCTGCGGTCGCGCTGAAGCTTGGCCAGAAGGCTTGCGCCTAGCCATAGCTGATAAAGCATTTGTGCCGTTGTATTGGGCTTCAGTCTGGCTTGCAGAGAGCCGTCGCTGATGCCTTCCGCTATACAGTCGGCGAGGCGGGCCATGACTTGTTGCGTGCCGTCGCACAGGGCCTGGCGCATGTCGTCCGACAGGTCGGCTACTTCAGCACTGAGTTTAACCACCAGACATTTATCCATGGTCTCGACCCCGGCTTGGGTCTCGCGCCAGTTGCTCCAGTAGTGCAGCAAACGCTCGCGGGCCGGCTCAAGGGCTTGCTGACCCGGCCCGGCGGCGCTCTGCAAGAGCTGCTCAAGTGCGCGCCGATAGTCTTCAACATATTGTTCCATCAACGCCTTGCCATACTGTTCCTTGGAGGCGAAGTAGTGATAGAAGGAACCTTTTGGTATTTCCGCTGCACTTAGAATCTCGCTCAGGCCAACGCCTGAGAAGCCTTTGACGGCGATGATTTTCTGTCCGGCGTCGAGAATATGGCGTCTGGTTGTGTCGTAGTTGGTTTGCATGATGTTTTCTATTGTGGACCAAAATTAGACCGGTCGTCTAATTTCTTGAAGGGGCTGGAGGTGATGGAGAAAATTGCGGCGCCGGTGGCCGCGTTCGAGGCTCACGGCACGGCCCGGGTATTCCACATCGCTACGCTGGATTACCTTAACGTGTTATTGATCCCATCCATCATTGAGCAGATTCGCCGCCGGGCATCGGGTGCCAGCATGATGGTGCATGCGCTGGATGCCAATCTGGATTATGCGAATGCGCTGGAAACCGGCCGCTTCGATCTGGTCATCGGCAACTGGCCCGATCCGCCTGAACACCTGCATCTGGCGCAACTGTTCGATGACGATGTGGTGTGCATGATGCATCGCGATCATCCGGTGGCGAAGAAGGGGCTGACCCTCAAGTATTACCTGGAAATGCCGCATCTGGCGCCGCCCCCGTACATCGAAGGACATCGCAGCGCTATCGTTGCGGCGCTGGCCGGGCAGGGTTTGAAGCGCAACGTACAGGTGACGATTCCGTATTTCGCGCTGGTGCCGCATGTGCTGTCAAAATCCGATCTGATCTTTACTACCGGCAGGCAGTTTGCCGAGCATATCAACCAGGAGTAGCCGATCGGCATATTCGCGCTGCCTTTCGACATGCCGAAGATGCGTTTCTACATGCTCTGGCATGCGCGCTCGCATTTGGCGCCGGATGCAGTCTGGCTGCGCCGTTTGATTGCCGAAGTGGCGGCCGGTCTGGATATGTCGACCGGCCGCTGATGCGGCGGACTGAAACCTGGATTATTTTTGGCTGTAATCGATGCTTGGCCGCTGTGGCGATTTGCGTGAGGTCGCGCGCATATATTGTGGCGGCCACGCGGTGACATCGTTGAGGGCATCGGCAGCATGCAACGGCCAATACGGATCGCGCAGCAGCTCGCGTGCCAGCAAGACCAGATCGGCCTGTTCGGTGCGCAATATGTGCTCGGCCTGAATAGCATCGGTAATCATGCCGACTGCACCGCTGGGGATGCCGGCTTCATTGCGCACGCGTGCGGCAAACTGAGTTTGATAGCCAGGTCCGACCGGAATATCGGCCGCAATATTGCCACCGCTCGACACATCGACCAGATCGACCCCGGCCGGGCCCAGCAAGCGGCTCAACGCCACTGTTTCGTCCGCGTTCCAGCCGCCGCCAACCCAGTCCGTGGCCGACACGCGCACCAGCAAAGGCAGGTCATCCGGCCACACCTGGCGTACCGCTGCGACGACTTCCAGCAGCAGGCGGGTGCGATTCTCAAACGATCCGCCATATTGGTCGCTGCGCTGATTGCTGATCGGCGACAGGAACTGATGCAGCAGATAGCCGTGCGCGGCGTGGATTTCTACGACCTTGAAGCCGGCTTGATGCGCCCGCACCGCAGCATCGGCGAAAGCCTTGATCACGTTGTGGATGCCATCGACGGTCAATGCAGTCGGGGTGTTGTAGCTGGGGTCAAACGGAAGCGCCGACGGCGCCTCGGTTGGCCAGCCGCCTTGTTGCGGTTCCACGCGCCCCTGTTGTTCTTCCCATGGGCGCCAGACGCTGGCCTTGCGGCCGGCATGGGCTAACTGAATGCCGGCGACTGCGCCTTGCTGCTCGATGAAATGGGCGATGCGCTGTAACGACGCGATGTGCTGGTCCTTCAAGATGCCGAGGTCTTGTGGCGAAATACGGCCCTGCGGCAAGACTGCACTGGCTTCAAAAATCACCAGACCGGCACCGCCGACGGCTCGGCCGCCGAGATGCACCAGATGCCAGTCGTTGGCAAAACCGTCGTCTGCCGAGTACCGGCACATCGGTGCGACGGCAATCCGGTTGGCCAGCGTCACGCTGCGCAAAGTGAGGGGCGAAAATAATTTGCTCATATCGATTTCCTGTTGCCGATGCGCTGCCGGAAGAGCTGCTCGGATCCTGCAGCAACAACGGGGGGTTAAGATTCGGTGATGTTGTTGAACTGCAATGCGGCCAGGCTGGCATAGAGCCCGTTCTGTGCTACCAACTCAGTATGCGCGCCTGATTCCACCACATGGCCGTGCTCCAGTACGATGATGCGGTCGGCGCGCTGTACCGTCGCCAGGCGATGTGCGATGACCAGCGTGGTGCGGCCGATCATCGCCGCTTCCAGCGCACCTTGCACGGCGCGTTCCGATTCGGCATCGAGGGCGCTGGTGGCTTCGTCCAGCAGCAACAGCGGCGGGTTTTTCAGAAGTGCGCGGGCAATCGCGATGCGTTGCCGCTGGCCGCCGGAGAGACGCACACCGCGCTCGCCGAGGAACGATTGATAACCTTCCGGCAGACGCACAATGAATTCATCGGCGGCGGCCATTTTAGCGGCTGCAATCACCTCAGCATCGCTGGCGCCGACCCGGCCGTAGCGGATATTTTCCATTGCATTGGCGGAGAATATGACCGTGTCCTGCGGTACGATGCCGATCGCATCGCGTAAGGTATGCAAATCCAGATACTTGATGTCGACGCCGTCGAGTTTGATGCTGCCTTGTTGCGGATCGTAGAAGCGCAGCAGGAGCTGGAACAGGGTAGTCTTGCCAGCGCCTGACGGACCAACCACGGCAACCGTCTCTCCGGGCCGGATATCGAGCGACAAGCCATGCAGCGCAGCACTTTCAGGGCGTGACGGGTAGCGGAAGCCGATGTTGTTGAGGCTCAGCGCCGCGCCTTGCGCGGTGCGCGGCGGCAGGCTGTCCGGTAACAGCACCGATTGCACCGGCGATTGCGCCGATAACAGCTCCAGCAGTCTTTCCGTCGCGCCGGCAGCACGCTGGGCATCGCCCATGACTTCAGCCAGAGCGCCGATGGACCCTGCCAGCAGCGCCGCATACAGAATGAACTGACCGAGTTCGCCGCCGCTCACGCGGCCCTGGACCACGGCATGCGCACCCAGCCACAACACAAATACGATGGCGCCGAACACCAGCAGAATTACCATCATGGTCAGTACCGAGCGGGCGCGGATGCGTTCCATCGCGGTACCGAATGCATTTTCCACCGAAATACTGAAACGTTGCGCCTCGATATTTTCATGGGTGAACGCCTGGACTGTTGGCATGGCGTTGAGAATTTCGCCAGCCATCGCCGAGGCGTCGGCAACCCGGTCTTGCGAGGCACGCGACAGCTTACGCACACGGCGACCGTAAAACACGATCGGCAGCACCACCAGCGCCAGCATGACGATGATGATCAAACTCAGTTTAACGCTGGTGATGAATAGCATCGCCAGGCCGCCGATGAACAGCAACCCATTGCGCAGCGCCATCGAGATGCTGGTGCCGACCAGCGCCTGGATCAGCGTGGTGTCGGTGGTGATACGCGATAGCACTTCACCAGTCTTGGTGGTTTCAAAGAATTGCGGGCTCTGCGTCACGACATGTGAATACACGGCACTGCGCAGGTCTGCGGTGACGCGCTCGCCGAGCCGCGACACCATGTAGAAGCGCGCTGCGGTGGCTACACCCAATATGCACGCAACGCCAAACAGCGCCAGGAAGTACAGATCGATATGGCTGGCTCCCTGGATGCCTCCGGTACTAAAGCCGAGGTCAATCATTTGCCGGAACGCATAAGGGATTGCCAGCGTCGCACCGGCTGCGATCAGCAGCGCAATGCTGGCCATCACGAACTGGCGCTTGTATGGGGCTAGGAAGGGAAGCAGTCCGACGAGCGCGCCTAAACTACGCTTTTGAGGTTCTCTGGAAGGTGTGGTTGTCATGTCGCTTCGGTTGGCTTGCTGGTCGTTGGATAATTTCTCGCCGTTCGCTGGGCGTTATTACGGGCAGTTGGTGACATTAATTTTCTGGCAATGTTGTGCGGCTTTGCATGGTAATGCGGGAAGAGCCGCGCAGCCATGCACATTCTTCTGAGATGAAGCTACAACCATTTATCGAATATCGATATACTTTGCTCATGGCATGGCGGCTAGCACACGGTTGCTAGTGTAGTGGATGTTGCGTCAAGGCGCAGGATCTGAATCGAATGATGTGGATTCAATCAACGAAATGATTTCTGATTATCACGATTCCAGGAGAATCCTTTGGCTCAACTGCAGCAACCGGTGCCTCTGCAAACCTGCGTAGCAGCACCCGCGATTCAACATCAATTGGTCGCAGGCCTGTTGGCGGCACACGCTTATACCTCCCCGAAATATCTCTATGACGTGCTCGGCTCGCGTCTGTTTGCGGCGATCTGTGAATTGCCTGAATATTATCCAACCCGCACCGAGGCGGCGATCTTACAAAAACATGCTAGCCAAATCGCCGCCGCGGTCGGGCGCGATGCCATCCTGATCGATCTGGGAGCCGGCAATTGTGCAAAGGCGGCACGCTTGTTTTCTACCCTGCAACCGCGACAATATGTGCCGATCGATATTTCCGAACAATTCCTGCAGGAGTCGGTCAACGCCCTGCGGCAGCAGTTTCCGCAGATCGAAATGACTTGCCTCGGCATGGATTTTTCGTCCGAGTTGGAGCTGCCTCCAAGCATCGCCAGGCAGCGCCGCCAGTTTTTCTATCCGGGGTCGTCAATCGGCAATTTTTCGCCACTTGAGGCGCTCAAATTCCTGTGCCGCATCCGCAAGGCGATACCTGGCGGCGACCATCATGGCGGCTTGCTGATCGGGGTTGATCTGATTAAGGACACAGCAATTCTGAATGCAGCCTATGACGATTCGCTCGGTGTTACCGCCGCCTTCAACCTGAATCTGCTACATCACCTGAATCGCCTGCTCGATGCCGATTTCAGACCGTCGGACTGGTGTCATCGTGGTTTCTACAACGCTGAGCAGCATCGCATCGAAATGCACCTCGAAGCGCGCGACGATGTAACCGTGCATTGGCAGAACGGCGGTATCCGCCGCTTCGCGCGCGGCGAGCGGATTCATACCGAAAGCAGCTACAAATATACCCAGCAAGGCTTTATCGAATTGCTGCAGCAGGCCGGATTCGGCCAGGTCCAGACCTGGAGCGATCCGCGTAAATGGTTCATGGTCTGTCATGCCCATCCGGCATGAGCCCTACTACAGACGGCAACCGAAAGAGCGGATAATACGATGCGACATCTGGCACGTCTTTTTTCTACTGTACGCGACGAAACCGTGCGGCTGGTGCAGCCCCTGTCGGAGGAGGATTGCTGCGTGCAATCGATGCCCGATGCAAGCCCGGCAAAATGGCATCTTGCACATACCACCTGGTTTTTCGAGACCTTCATCCTGGAGCGCTTTGAAGCCGATTTCCAACCTTTTCATCCGGCCTTCCGGGTACTGTTCAATTCTTATTATGAAGGTGTCGGCGAGCAGCACCCGAGAGCACAGCGCGGCTTGATCACGCGGCCGTCGCTGGCCGAAGTGCAGGCGTATCGGCAGAACGTCGATCAACGCGTGCAGCAGTTGCTGGCGCAGTCTTCGGCCGCCGAAGAGGGCACCAACGCAGAGCTGGACACGCTCGTCGCGCTTGGCTTGCAGCACGAGCAGCAGCATCAGGAGTTGTTGTTGACAGATATAAAGCACCTGCTGTCGATAAATCCGTTGAAGCCGCCATACCGCGTATCCAATCCGATATCGGATGACCACCACATCAGCGCAGCGGCAGCAACGGTGGAGTGGCAGAAATTCGATGCCGGGGTGATTGAAATCGGGTATGCCGGCCAAGGATTTTTTTTCGATAATGAAACGCCGCGCCACCGGCAGTTTGTCGAACCGTTCTCGATGGCCTCGCGTCTGGTCAGCAATGGCGAGTACCTGGCTTTCATCGAAGACGGTGGCTACCGGAATCCGTTGCTGTGGCTATCGGCCGGTTGGGATTGGGTGACGCAGCATAAATTGACACATCCGCTTTACTGGCAAAGGGCGCATGCGCAATTCGATTCTTCATGGCGCGAATTTACCTTGCATGGATTGCAACCGCTGGTCTTGCATGAGGCGGTCACCCATCTATCGTATTTCGAAGCGGAGGCTTATGCCCGCTGGGCGCAGGCGCGTTTGCCGAGTGAGGCCGAATGGGAATGTGCCGCGGCGACGCTGGGGCAAGATTACTTCGGCCGCGCCTGGCAATGGACCAGCAGCAGCTATGCGCCATACCCCGGCTATGCGGCGCTGCCTGGCGCCGTTGGTGAGTACAACAGCAAGTTCATGGCGAACCAGTATGTGCTGCGCGGATCGTCATCGGCCACGCCCGGCGGCCATGCACGCCTGACTTACCGCAATTTTTTTCCTGCCACTGCGCGGTGGCAGATCACTGGTATCCGGCTGGCGCGCTGCGCCAGTTAGCTTGGCTTCACGCTCGGTTTTACTCAAGCAGCCGGATAGAAATTGGTCAATTTCTCGATCAAGAAATCGACGAAAACACGCACTGCAGGCAGCAATCCACGTTGTGTCGGATACACCACTTGTAAGTGGCCCGTTGGCATCGACCAGTCTGGTAGCACTTGTACCAGTGTTCCTTGTTTTAACTCTTCGCTGCAATATTCTGTCGGTAGCATTGTGAGCCCCAGGCTGCGCAAGGCGGCACGCTTGCGCAGTGTAAAGTCCTCAACCGCCAGCCGTGGCTGCGCCACCAATTCATAGCGTTCGTGTTCCGGACCGATCAGCAACAGATGCACACGGCGGTCGGCGTCAACCGCACCCAGAAAAGGCAGCTTGACCAAATCGCGCGGGTGTCGGGCGATCGGGTATCGGGCCATCAACTCTGGAGTTGCCACCAGACACGCCGACGCCGCGCGTAAGCGTCTGGTAGCGAGGTTGGGGTCTTCGTCGTCGGCGGTTCTGACTCGTACCGCGACATCGACGCCTTCCTCCAGCAAATTGACGCGACGATTGGTGAACATCAGATCGATATTGACCTTCGGGTAGCGTTCCAGGAATGCCGGCAGCGCCGCCGCCACCTCCGATTGCGCTATCGCTACTACGCAACTGACACGGATGGTGCCGCTCGGTTCGGCCAGTGAGCTGGTCGCCGCCAGTTCAGCTGCCTCAGCCGCCGCAATCACCACCTGGCAATGCTGGTAGTAGCGGCTGCCGAGGTCGGTCAGCGCGATGCCATGCGTATTGCGTTGCAGTAAGCGCGCGCCAAGGCGCGTTTCCAGTGCCGATATACGGCGTGACAGGCGTGATTTGGGAACGCCCAGGTTACGTCCGGCTGCGGTGAAACCACCTTGTTGCACTACGCTGGCAAAGAAATACAGATCATTCAGGTCTTGCATGACGGTCTTTCACTGTTCTATATTTGGGACAATGTATCTTATTTTTGCTATCTAGTTCTGTTTTTGATAGGTCGGTATCATGCGCTCAGCGGTCATAGAACTAGTATCTGACCAGCAACTTCAAATTCTTTTGGCATCGATAAATACGGATCGCTATGGATTTGGACTGATTCATCATTTAATCGAACGGACATATCATGAAACTGTTGCATATTGATTCCAGCATCCTCGGTGACGCTTCGGCTTCGCGCCAATTGACCCGCGAAGTTGTGGCAACTTTGCGAGCAGCGGATGCCGGCCTGCAAGTGACCTATCGCGATTTGAGTGCCGACGTGACTTCGCATTTGAGCGGCGCTACTTTTGCGGCCAAAGGCACGCCTGCGGAACAGCGTAACCTGGCACAAAAGCTGGAAGTTGAACTGAGCGAAGCGATCCTCAACGAATTCATGGCATCCGACGTGATCGTGGTCGGCGCACCGATGTACAACTTTACGGTGCCAACTCAACTCAAGTCCTGGATTGACCAGATTTTTGTCGCTGGCGTGACTTTCCGTTACAGCGAAACTGGCCCGGAAGGCTTGGCCAAGGGCAAGCGCGTCATCATCGTCTCGACTTCCGGCGGCAAGCACGCAGGCGGCGCCACCGGCGTTGGCCATGAAGACTACCTGAAAGTAGCATTCGGTTTCCTCGGTATTACTGACATCGAAATCGTTCGCGCCGATGGCCTGAACTATAGCCCTGAAGCCAAGCAAGCCGCTTTCACCGCAGCGCGCGCAAGCATTGGTAATCTGGCGAGCGCATCGGTAGCTGCTTGATTGCAGTAGTCCTGGTACGAAAAAAACCGCTACTTGATAGCGGTTTTTTTCGTCTGCGTTTTTGCGCGCCTTGCCAGGCAGGTCGCGCGTAGGTAGCGCGCCGGTATCAGCGGGTTACTGGCACCGGGCGCTGATGCTAGCGTAACGGCAAGGTATGCCGTGCTGCATGAAGTCGTCGCCGTGTGATCGCCACGGCCACGACTGCAACGCTTTTTGAAGCGTTATGCCTGAGCGTTGATCCTTTTCATATTTTGGCCTGTTATGCCGCTGCAGCGCTGCTGGTGATTGCCTGGTTGGCGGCCTCGCCGGCAATGTCAATCTGCCGGTTTACTGCATTCAGGATCGCCTTGAAGGAAGCTGTCAGCGTATTGGCGTCAATCCCGACGCCGAATCCGGTCGGCGCATCGTTGAGGCGCAATTCGATATAGCTCGCCGCTTGTGCATCGGCGCCAGCGCTGATGGCGTGTTCATGGAAATCCATCAGCTTGATATCCAGCCCCAGCGCATTGACGAAGGCATCGATCGGACCGTTGCCATGGCCGCTCAGCGTATGCGCCTGACCATCGCGCTGGATGTCGATTTCAATCTTTACCGGTTGCGCCTGGTTTGAATCCTCGCTCATGCGATGAGCGCGATAAACATAGGGCGATTGCTTGTCGAGATATTCCTGCTTGAAAATTCGATAGATGTCGCTAGCGGCGATTTCCTTGCCGGTCGAATCGGCGGCTTTCTGGATGGCGCGGCTGAACTCGATTTGCAGGCGGCGCGGCATGGCCAAGCCGTATTCCTGTTCCAGCAGATACGCCATGCCGCCCTTGCCGGATTGGCTATTCACCCGGATTACAGCATCGTAGCTGCGGCCCAGATCGGCCGGGTCGATTGGCAAATAGGGGATTTCCCAGATGGCGTCGGCCTTCTGTGTGGCAAAGCCTTTCTTGATTGCGTCCTGGTGCGAGCCGGAGAAGGCGGTAAAAACCAGATCGCCCACATAAGGATGGCGCGGATGAACCGGAATCTGGTTGCAATCTTCCACGCATTGGCGCACTTCGTCGATATCCGAGAAATCGAGTCCCGGATTGACGCCTTGGGTGTACAAGTTCAAGGCCAGTGTCACAAGGTCAACGTTGCCGGTACGCTCGCCATTGCCGAACAAGCAACCTTCGACGCGATCGGCACCGGCCATTACGGCCAGTTCGGCAGCGGCAACGCCGGTGCCGCGGTCGTTATGTGGATGGACGCTGATGATCGCGGCGTCGCGGCGTGCCAGGTGACGGTGCATCCACTCGATCTGATCGGCGAATACATTCGGTGTGCTGCACTCGACTGTGGTCGGCAGATTAAGGATGACTTTGCGGTTTGGTGTGGCTTGCCAAGCGTCCATTACGGCATCGCAAACTTCCTTGGAGAAATCCAGTTCGGCCATGCTGAAGGTTTCCGGCGAATATTCGTAGCGCCATTGGGTTTCCGGACGGGCATCGGTCAGCTCCTTGATCAGACGCGTACCGGAAACCGCAATTTCCTTGACTTCGTCACGGTTCTTGTCAAAAACGATACGGCGCCATGCCGGGGCGATCGGGTTATACAGGTGGACGATGGCTTGTTTGGCATCCTTGAGCGAATCGACGGTGCGGCGGATCAGGTCTTCGCGCGATTGCGTCAAGACGATGATGGTGACATCGTCTGGAATATGATTTTCGTCGATCAGCTTACGCACAAAGTCAAAATCGGTCTGTGAGCCCGAAGGGAAGCCAACCTCGATTTCTTTGAGGCCGATCTTCACCAGCAGCTTGAAGAAACGCAACTTACGATCGGCATCCATCGGTTCGATCAGCGCCTGGTTGCCGTCGCGCAAATCGGTGCTCATCCAGATCGGCGCTGCGCTGATAACCTGATTCGGCCAGGTACGGTCACTCAAAGGGATCGGCGGAAACGGGCGGTACTTGGAAGCAGGGTTAGGCAACATCATGATAGAGATCTCCTGAAGCTGTTGAAATGTACTAATAAACAAAAATCGAAAACGGATTCGGCGGCGCTGCGAAGGTTGCTGGCTGCCACTCGGAAATCAACGCGAGGCCAGTCAACCGGTCGTTAGCGACAGCAGTAGCGGTAGGGTGGGGGTGCGAGCAGTCGCGGCAAGCAGGTTGCGGAGCATGGCGCAGATAGTGCGGGAAAGCGGCTTGATGTACATGGAATCCTGCTTTTAAACATTGGGATCCGGTCTTGGAACCCAGTTTTACTACTGTTGATTTGTCTGGCTGGCAGTGTTGCTGTGAAGCTTTGCCGAGTTGCCCCTTATTCTGGGGCCAGGATCATAGAGCGCGTAGTAGCGATAGCGCTAGTAGCGGTACTGGCAGCATCGCTGGCAGGACGCCAGCAACGTGTAGTAAAGAGCAGGATTGGATGCGTGTGGAAAACATTGAGCAAATGTATGGGATAGCGTTGATCCTTGTCAAGCGCGAGTTGCGAGATTGGGCGAAATATCTGGAAATCGATGCAGATCAGTTGTAAAAATCATCTGCTGCCGAACAGACCTATCAGTCCGATGACGATCAGGTACAAAGCGATAATGTAGTTCAGCAGACGCGGAATAACCAGAATCAGCACACCGGCGATCAGTGAAACGATGGGTGTCAGGTGAAGGTAGGTGAGCATGTGAGCTTCCCCCGAAATTTAGTCTTCCATAGGTAACGTAAAATCAACGATCCTTTGGAAAGACCAGCAATGAAGAAGATACCAAAACAGATGTACACGGCGGAGTTCAAGGAGCTAGCCGTGCA
>NZ_JBIIVN010000059.1:0-13931 GCF_044339385.1 Collimonas sp.
TCCTGAGTCGCGGCACGACCCCATTCGCCGGCATCCGAATCCGATTTGTTGAGTACTTCCAGATTGTCGTCGAAGGCACCCATCCACGGCCCCATTTTCTCTTCCTCGGTCCCCGGCAAGAAACCGATATCTTCGCCGACCGGCACCGTGACCCGGGTAACGATGATTTCGTTGTAGGTCTTGGTTTCCAGCACCTGCGCCAAGCCAGCCGCGAGTGCCAGCAAGGTCTTGCCGGTACCGGCCTGACCCAGCAAGGTGACGAAGTCACAGTCAGGATTCATCAGCAGGTTCAACGCGAAGTTCTGCTCGCGGTTGCGTGCGGTAATGCCCCACACGCTGTTCTTCGCATGGCCGTAGTCGCGCAAGGTTTGCAGCACCGCGGTCTTGCCGTTGATTTGCGTAACTTGTCCGTAGAACGCCGCTTCACCGTTTTTTGGTTCGATGAATACGAACTGGTTGACTAGCAAGGTCGGCACCAGAGGGCCGCTCAAACGATAGAAAGTATAGCCGGTGCCATGCTTGTTTTCCTGCCAGGATTCGATGCCCTTGCCGTGCTTGATCCAGAAATCGTCCGGCAATTGCTGGATTCCTGAGTACAGTAAATCGGTGTCTTCCAGCACGTGGTCATTGAAATAGTCTTCCGCCGGCAAGCCCATGGCACGAGCCTTGATGCGCATGTTGATGTCTTTCGACACCAGCACCACCGGGCGGCCCGGAGTTTCAGCCTCCAGTGCGCGCACCACACCCAGAATCTGGTTGTCGGCTTTGCCTACTGGCAGGCCTTCCGGCAGGTTGACGTTCTGCAACTTGGTCTGGAAGAACAGGTGGCCCTTGGCATCCTTGTTGCCGAGTTTCGACAGCGGAATGCCGTGGTCGATTTCGTCGTCAACCACATCGCCCACCAGCGCATCCAGCGAGCGCGAAACCTGGCGCGCATTACGCGCCACCTCGGACATACCTTTTTTATGGTTGTCCAGTTCTTCCAGCGTCACCATCGGCATATAGATATCGTGTTCCTCGAAGCGGAACAACGATGTTGGATCGTGCATCAGCACGTTAGTATCGAGCACGAACAACTTGGTCACGCCGGATTTGTCGGCCGCGCGGCTGGTGTTCGATTTCGGACGACTGGCGGCACTCTTAGCCGGTTTTTCTGCTACGCGCGAATTTTCCGCCGGGGTTTTGGCGGGCTTGCGCGCCTCGACTACTTTATTGCGGGCTTGCGGTGCCGCTTCTTTGACGCGTGTAATTGGTTCGACAACTGCGATACGTGGCTTGACGGCTTTGCCGGCTTCCGCTTTTGGATAATCCTGGACAGACAGTAAAGCAGCGGGTTTGGTCGGTAATTTTGGTAGGGGCATCAGAACCTCGCTCTAAAGATGAAATAAATGTTCGCTTTGTTGATAACACGAACCGGACCAAACAGGTGAAGTAACGCCTGGGACAACAAAAAAATAATTAAAAAACATTAGTCACGAGGGCGCAGCGATAGCAATTTGCAAAATAAAAAGTAAAAAAGCCGTTTGGGCAGGCCTTCAGGCCTCGCCACAAACGGCTTACAAAAATATTTTTTTGTGAATTCAATGAGTTACAAACTCCAATACTTCTTGAACATGCGCTGGCACCTTCACTCCACGCCATTCTTTCACCAATGTGCCGGCGCCGTCAATCACAAACGTACTGCGCTCAATGCCGCGTACTTGCTTGCCGTGCATGTTTTTCATTTTCATGACGTTGAACATCGCGCACAGCGTTTCGTCAGGGTCTGAAATCAGCTCGAACGGTAATCCCAGTTTGGCCTTGAAGCCTTCATGCGAGCGGATGCTGTCGCGGCTGATACCGAATATCAATGTATTGTGGCGCTGAAATTCCGGATACAGTTCACGGAACTGTATGGCTTCAGTGGTGCAGCCAGGTGTGTTGTCTTTCGGGTAAAAGTACAGCACGATTTTCTGGCCCTGATGATGGGCTAACCTGAACGTCTGTTCACCGGTCATGGCGGCAGTGAAATCGGGTACTGTCATGTTGATGATGGAAGGAGTGTCGGCCACGGTATTGTCCTGTTCATTAAAAATGATAAATTGCGGCACAGGGTTCGAGAACCGTCGCGGTATGCGGCGCATCAGCTCGTCCCCGACTGACCAAGCAAGAATGTTCAAGCAAGCAGTACTGTTGCAAAATCAGGCTGGATGAGCAGCGCAAACCGGTGTTGGCCGATTCCGTCCACCCTTCAAGTCAGGCAGCGATGGTCTGGGCCTGCATGATCATTTCCCCCGAACGACCCGGTAATTCCGCCCATTTGAGCGGGACACTGGGCAGTTGCCGGTCTTTAACCTGCCGGTAATAATCCTCCATGGCGACCAGATCGTAGCCTTGCGCTTGCCAACCCTGCAGCAATTGTTCAAATATGGGGGCGAGTTTTTGCCCTTCAAGCTCTGCATGCAGAGTAAATACATGATCGCGCGGAGTCGCCGTCAAGGCTAGTATATGCGCTGCGATATTGGTCGGCGTCAGCTCGACGCCATCAACGCTGCGCCCCAGCAATTCGTCCAGAGTCGGCAATGTGGTGGGTAACTGGATGCAGGCTAGCGTCTCGCCGTTGACTTGCAGCCGATGCGGGCCAGCGGCGGAATCTGTCAGTGCGCCATTGTCGGCCAGCATGGTGCGGCCATCGGACGAATAGGCAATGCCAAATTTTTCCAACTGCTCGAAAGCGTGGGGATTCATTTGCCAGCCAGCGGCGCCGTGGGTTTTCGGGGGTGTGCCGAAAACCTGCACGAAGCGGTCGTGCGCACGTTGCATCTGTTGCTGAGTCCATTCGGAGCCGCGTTGTCGCACGTGGTCCTGCCAGAGGCGATGGTCCCAGGTGTGGATGCCGCATTCGAACCCGGCGTCGCGCACCGCCTGCATGTAGGTGGCGCAAGTCTTGCCGATATCCGGGGCCGGCAGTAGCACGCCATACATCAGTGTTTTCAGGCCATAGTGCTCGACCACCGAGGTGCGCGACACCTTCTGGAAGAAACCCGGGCGAAATACTTGCTTGAGGGCCCAGCCAGTATGGTCGTGGCCGAGCGAGAACAGGAAGGTGGCGCGGGCCCGGTATTTGGATAGCAGGCGCACCAGATTAGGTACCCCTTCACGGGTGCCGCGATAGGTGTCGGCGTCGATTTTTAGCGTAAGAAGGGGCAAATTGTTTGGGCCGGCAGTAATTAATCGGATAAATGCGGTGTGCTCTTTATGGTGTCATCCCTGCATGCGCGGGGATGACACCATAGATGCTTGAGTCAATGTTAGTCCATCAACGCGCGCGCTTGCGCGACCTGGCCGCGATATGCGTCGAAAATATTGCGCAGAGTGTCGGCCATGGTGGTGGTCGGCTGCCAGTTAAGTTCGTCGCAGGTGTTGCTGATCTTTGGTATGCGGTTCTGTACGTCCTGATAACCTTGGCCATAGTATGCAGCGGAGGTGGTCTCGACCAAATTGATCTTCTTTGCCGAGTCGGCGTATTCAGGGTATTCCGCAGCCAGTTTCAGCATCATGCCGGCCAGATCGCGAATCGAATAGTTGTTGACCGGGTTGCCGATGTTGTAGATCTTGCCGCTGGCGATGCCGTCCTTGTTGGCGATGATCTTGATCAGGGCATCGATGCCGTCGTCGATGTAGGTGAACGCACGTTTTTGCTGGCCGCCGTCAACCAGCGAGATGTTCTCGCCGCGCACGATATGGCCAAAGAATTGGGTGACCACGCGTGAGCTGCCTTCTTTCGGCGTATGGATCGAATCGAGACCGGCACCGATCCAGTTGAATGGACGGAACAGTGTGAAATTCAAGCCTTCTTCCATGCCGTAGCCCCAAATCACGCGGTCCATCAGTTGCTTGGCGCAAGAGTAGATCCAGCGCGGCTTGTTGATCGGGCCGCAGATCAGTTCAGATTGCTCTGGGTCGAATTCTTCATCGTGGCACATGCCATACACTTCCGAAGTCGATGGGAACACCAGATGCTTGCCGTACTTGGCGGCGGAACGCACGATCGGCAGATTGGCTTCGAAATCCAGTTCAAACACGCGCAATGGTTGCTTGACGTAGGTTGATGGCGTGGCGATGGCCACCAACGGCAAGATCACGTCGCATTTCTTGACGTGGTATTCGACCCATTCTTTGTTAATCGTGATGTCGCCTTCAAAGAAGTGCATGCGCGATTTGTACGCCTCGTTGTCCAGCAGGTCGCCGATGCGATCGGTCATCATGTCCATGCCATAGACGTGCCAATCGGTGGTTTCCAGGATGCGCTTGGACAGATGGTGGCCGATGAAACCATTGACGCCGAGGATGAGGACTTTTTTCATGTTGATATCTTATTGTTAGGTTGTTATTCGACGAGGCGGATGCTCAAACACTGCAATGCCTGGGGCATCGTGGCAAAGGGCTTCGAGCTGCTCGCAGGATGACGCAACCGGTTTTATAAAAGGATGTTTTGTAATGCTTCTGGCGTCACGGTTTTACCATCTGCTAGTAATTCGTTAATCAACAGCGCGCGGCCATCGCCGCATACGCCAACAATGCGATTATCCACTACCGCCAAGCCTCGAGGCAAATTTGCTGGCAGATTTTCGATCAAGTTATCGGATAAGTATGCTTTTTCGATAACAAAAGTGTGATCTTTGATAATGCTCCAGGCACCAGGGTAGGGCGGCGCTACCGCGCGAAACAGGTTGTATACCCGTTGCGCTGGCTGGTTCCAGTCGATTTCGCCATCCGCTGGCTTGCGGCCCCCGAAATAGCTGCCTTGCGACAGGTCGTTTGGCAGCTTTGGCGTTTTTCCCGCCAGCATTGCCGGCAACACGTTCCATAAGGTTTGTTCAGCCGCAACCACGACCTTGCCGAATACTTCATAAGCCGTGTCGTCGGGCAAGATGGGCACGGCTGTCTGCGCCACGATGGCGCCGGCGTCAGGTTTTGCGGCCATTTCATGCAGCGTCGCACCGGTTGTCGTTTCGCCATGCAACACCGCCCAGTTGATCGGCACCCGGCCGCGGTACTTAGGCAGCAGCGAGCCATGCATATTGAAGGCGCCATGCCTGGCTTGTGCCAGCAAAGCGACCGGCAGCATGTGGCGGTAATAGAAACTGAAAATGAAGTCCGGCTGCAGGGCAGCGACTTGCGCCTGCAATTCAGGGGTGGCGGGATCGGCCGGGGCGATGAAAGGTATACCGCGCTGGCGGCATAGTGACGATACCGATTCGAACCAGATGGTTTCCTGCGGATTGTCTTCGTGGGTCACCACCAGCGCGATGTCAAAGCCGCGTGCCAGCAGCACTTTCAGGCAGCGCACGCCGACGTTGCGATAGGCGAAAACGACTGCTTTCATGATGCCTGCTTATCCTCAGATGACGATTGCTCCAGCGTCGCCTGCACGACATAGCGTGGACGGGCACGCACTTGTTGGTAAATGCGGCCGACATATTCGCCCACCAGGCCAATGCCGAACAGGATAATACCCATCAGGAAGAAGGCAAAGGCGAACAGGGTGAACACCCCTTGGACTTCGGCGCCAAACAGGAAGCGGCGCGCGACCAGCAAGACGAACAGCGCAGCCGAAACAAAGGATAGCGCTATCCCTATCAGAGAAAAAAGCTGCAGCGGCACAATAGAAAAGCCGGTGACCAGATCGAAATTGAGGCGGATCAGGCTATACAGAGAGTATTTCGATTCACCGGCCGAACGTTCTTCATGTTCGACCACGATTTCAGTCTGTTTGCGGGAAAAGGTATAAGCCAACGCCGGTACAAAAGTATTCACTTCGCGGCACTGGTTGATCAGGTCGACCACGTTACGGCCGTAGGCGCGCAGCATGTTGCCCTGGTCGGTCATGCGGATGCCGGTGATTTTTTCGCGCAGCAGGTTCATGGCCTTGGAGGCGATGGTGCGCCACGCCGAATCCTGGCGTTTGCGGCGGATCGAGCCGACGTAATCGTAGCCTTCGCGCATCTTGGCGACCAGATTGCCGATTTCTTCGGGCGGATTCTGCAGATCGGCGTCGAGCGTGACGGTGATCTCGCCGCAGCTGGCTTCAAAGCCGGCCAAGATAGCCATGTGCTGGCCAAAATTGCCGTTGAACAGGACCACGCGCGTGACATCTGGCCGCAAGCGGAATTGTTCTGCCAGGATTGCTGCCGATTTATCACGGCTGCCATCGTTGATGTAGAGAATTTCATAGTTGATGCCTAGTGCATCAAGCGCCGGGTAGAGGCGCTCGAACAGTTTGGCGAGGCCGGATTCCTCGTTATATACAGGGATGACGACGGAAAGTTCTGGTTTCATCAAGCGGTAATTATTTTTGTTGAAGGACGGATTTTACCGCGGAGACGGCACGTTCGACATCGTTCTTCGTCATTACATTGAACATTGGCAGCGAGACGATCAACCGGCCGACCCGCTCTGCCACCGGGAACATGTCTTCCTTGAAGCCGCGTGCCCGGTACATGCTCAACAGATGGATCGGCGGATAGTGGTAGCCGATGCCGATGCCGCGTTCCTGCATTTGTCCCATGAAGGTGGCGCGCGCCGGCTTGCCGTCCTGGCGTTCCGGCAGGACCAGCTGGAACATGTGCCAGTTGCTGTTGTCGAAATCGGCTACTGGCAATTGGGTGCCGTACTTTGCTTCAAAGTCGCTGCCGAGGCAGGTGAAATAGTATTGCGCCATGTCGCGCCGATGCGCGGTGATGGCTTCAATATGCGCAAACTGGCCCAGGCCGATAGCTGCGGCAACGTCGGTCATGTTGAATTTGCCGCCCAATACGTCGACATCCAGTCCGTCGAAACCGCTGCGAGTGACGCCTTGCAAGCGGTATTTTTCCGCCAGACGGGCTTCCTCAGCGTTGTTCAACACCAGGCAGCCGCCCTCGGAGCAGGTGATGTTCTTGTTGGCCTGGAAGCTGAATGAGGCAAAGTCGCCGAAGGAGCCGATGCGCTGGCCGTTCCAGGTCGATCCCAGGGCTTGCGCCGCATCTTCGACTACGCGCAGATTATGTTTTTTTGCCAGCGCATACAGGTGGTCCATGTCGACCGGCAGGCCTGACAGGTAGACCGGAATGATGGCCTTGGTGCGCGGTGTGATGGCGGCTTCGACTTGAGCCAGATCGATGTTGCGAGTGATCGGATCGATGTCGGCGAATACCGGCGTGGCGCCGGTTTCGATAATCACGTTGGCGGTGGCGACCCACGAAATCGGCGTGGTAATGACCTCATCGCCGACACCAATGCCGGCGATGCGCAGCGCGATTTCCATGGTGCAGGTGCCAGAATTGAAGGTGCGTACCTGACGGCCGCCGAGATATTCCGACAATTGTGCTTCGAATGCCTGCACCTTGGGGCCGCTGCTAATCCAGCCGGAACGCAAGACATCGCCGACAGCGGCGATGGTAGCGTCGTCGATGGTGGGTTTGGCAAACGGCAGGAATGGTTGTTGGCTCATGGTAGTTGTGAATTCCGATGTGATTTTGTTGGGGTGGTCGGCAGCTGTTTTTATGTTTTTGCAGCCTTATTAACTGCGCGTCAGCAATACTACGCCGACAATAATGACGCCGATGGCCAGCAAACGCTGTGCTGAGATCGCCTCGCCCAGGAAATACCAGGCACCGACGGCGCTGATGATATAGCCCATCGACAGCATTGGGTAGGCGATCGTCACATCGACCCGCGACAGACCGATGATCCATACCACCACCGAAATCACGTAGCAAGTCAGGCCGCCCAGGATCGGCAACTGCGTCGCCAGTTTGATGCCGGTGGCAAACCAGTTTTGCGGCGTCAGTTGAATCACGCCGACCGCATTGGTGCCAGCCTTCAGCAGCAACTGGGCCACCGCATTCAGACAGACCCCGGCGAGGATGAAGGCAAAGGTTGTGATATTCATGTTTCGGTCGTGTTTCGGATTGGTGATGTCGCGGTTATAGCGCAGATGGCGCCGCCGACGTTGCTGGCACTGCCGCAGAGTCGGCGGCGGGTTCGGTTGCCGGAGTCTCCGGATTGGCTGGCGTTGCCGGCGCAGCGGCAGGGATACCCTGGTTGGTCACTACGACACGGCGCGGATCTTCGGCGATGACCCGCATCGGCACGCCGCGTTGGGCCAGTTCGCGGTAGTTTTCCGGGCGGATGATGGCGATATCCTTTTTGCCGGCGGCGTGGTCGGCAGTCCATTTGACGGCAAACGCATCGATGGTCGGGATCCACAATTGCGGTTCTTGGCGGATGCCGAATTCCAGTTCATCCATATGCTGCACCATGGTCATGGTACGGCGCAGATAGAATGGTAGCGATTGCTCATACTTGCCAACCACATACAGCGTGGTTCGCGGCGTCATTTCGGCATTGATGGCAGGCACCATGTCAATCCCCGCCGAATAACGTCCTTGCGGGTCGTGGCCGTACATCAGCAACTGGCCGCCGACGAAACCGCTGGCGGCGAGGGCGACAATTGCCCATTCTCGCTGCCGGCGCACCAGCAGTAATGCGGCGACGGCGCCGAGGAAGGCAACCGTAGACGCAGCTAACACCCACGGCACGTGCGCTTGCATTAATGGCAGCGAAAAAGCGTCCTTGGCCAGCGTTGGGATTTTCGATGCCAATGCCAGGCCGATCACTGCTGGCAGCAGTAGCAGCCAGGCCGATGCCTGTACGGATTTGTTGTTGGCATTATCCAGCTGGCATGCAATCAGCAGCGCCAGCGCCGGGAAGATCGGCAAAATGTACGATGGCAGCTTGGAATCGGAAATACTGAAGAATACGAAAATGAACACGCTCCAGATCAGCAGCATTTTCTTCGGCTGGAAGCCGGACGCGGCGCTGCGCTCACGCGCGCCGTTCCACAAGCTCTGAAACAGCACGCCGAGCCACGGCAGGATGCCCAATATCAGGATTGGCACAAAGTAATACGGCGGGCCATAGCGGTTATGGATTTTGCTGGTGAAGCGCTGGAATTGTTCGTGGATGAAGAAAAAATGCGGAAACTCCGGATTCTTTAGCGAAATCAACACGAACCAGGGCGTGGTGATCAGGAAAAACAAAATCAGGCCCAGCACCAGATGCAGTCGCTTCCAGATCGACCAATCGCGCGAGAACAGTGTGTACAGCACCAATACCGCACCTGGTATCAACAAGCCGATCAAGCCTTTCGACAAGACGGACAGCGCCATGCCAGCCCAGCACAGCAGCATCCAGTTACGCTGTTCGCGGTGGCTGATATCGCCGCGTTGCGCCAACAGCAGCGCGCACAGCGCGATAGTCATCATGCCCGATAAGCCCATGTCGAGCGTGTTAATGTGGCCGAGGCCGGCCCACAGGAAGCTGGAGCCGAGCACCAGCGCTGCGTAAAAGCCGATGCGCGCAGAGAACACGCGGCTGCAGGTAAAGGCGACCAGGACCACGCCAA
This sequence comes from Collimonas sp., assembly GCF_044339385.1. Classification (NCBI taxonomy): domain Bacteria; kingdom Pseudomonadati; phylum Pseudomonadota; class Betaproteobacteria; order Burkholderiales; family Oxalobacteraceae; genus Collimonas; species Collimonas sp. The sequence goes on from NZ_JBIIVN010000059.1 coordinate 9,431, forward strand.
GCAGGCCGCACAAGCCGGTCCACAGACGCGCTTGCCATTCGCCAAGGCCGAACAGTTCAAACGTGATGGCATTCATCCAGGTCTGCAGCGGCGGCTTCTCAAAATATTTGAGTCCGTTCAGCCGTAAGGTGATCCAGTCGCCGGTGGCAACCATTTCACGTGCCATTTCGGCGTAGCGGCCTTCATCGGTAGGCACCAGGGTGCGGGCGCCAAGCATATAAAACCAGATGATGCAAAACAGCAGGAAGAGCAGCCAGACAAAAGTTTTGGATTTATGCAGTTCACGCATCTTGAATGGTTTCCTTGTCGCTATTGAAAATCAGGGCCAGCACGACTTTGCGTCCTTCGGCCATCAGAATGTTGTAAGTACGGCAGGCGGCTTGATTGTCCATGCATTCCACACCGATGCGGCGCGTCGTCAGCACGGTCGTCAGTTTCGGGTGGACAAAACGCTGGCGCAAGCCGGTGCCCAGGATTACGACATCGGGCCGGGTGCTATCTATATGCGCGAAATGCTCTGCGGTGAGGGCCTCGAAGCTGCTGACCGGCCAGCTCACCGGCACCGATTCCGGCAATACCAGCAAGCTGTGTTCATAACGGGTCGCATTGATTTCCACGCCCCGTTCGTCATAGGCGGTGACGGTCTGGTATTGCTGGGTTGGAGTGGTATGTAGCTTCATTGCATTATCTCTAATTTGTTTCTAATTAGTTATAGGTAAACCTGATCGGGATCATGGATCCCGGCACCGATTTCTGCGCGGATGCCAGCGCGCCCATGTTCTATAGCGATGTTCAGGCTCGAGGTAGCGCAAAAAACCAAGGATAGACCGAGGATGACCTGCAAATTTCCCAAAAGTGAAAAATAAAGTGCTGCATTGTAGCGTTTTCCGTCGAAGAGCTTGCGTTATTGATTGATAAAACCTCACGCTTTCGGCAGAATGGGTGGTTCGGGCGGTGATTTATACGCCGCCGAAAAGCTGTCCGGAAAGTCGTGAAATAAGCTTGGAGTGGTCTTGGGGCTGTCCTTACAAGGGGCAGTTGCTTGCATTTGCTGCGGCACACGTGTAAATGCGTGACGATAATCATTTTCCAGACAGCTTTTTAAAGCTCGACAATGTTGCGTAAAATACAAGGATTGTGCTGTGCGACCGATTCAAAAATCGAAAAAACTGGATGATGTCTCCTACGACATCCGTGGTCCCGTGCTGGAAAAAGCCCGGCAAATGGAGGAAGAGGGCCACAAGATCATCAAGCTCAATATCGGTAACCTGGCGGTATTCGGTTTTGAGCCGCCTGATGAAATCGTCCAGGACATGATCCGCAACATGGGCAATGCGTCCGGCTACACCGATTCCAAAGGAATGTTTGCGCCACGTAAATCGGTGATGCATTATTGCCAGCAGAAGCACATCCAGGGCGTCACTATCGATGATATCTATCTCGGTAACGGCGCCTCGGAACTGATCGTGATGAGCGTCAACGCGTTGCTCAATACTGGCGACGAAGTGCTGGTGCCGTCGCCTGACTACCCGCTTTGGACGGCCGCCGTCAGCCTCTCCGGCGGTACTCCGCGCCACTATGTCTGCGATGAGCAGGCCGGTTGGTTCCCGGATATCGACGATATCAAGAAGAAAATCAATGCGAATACGCGCGCGATTGTTGTGATCAACCCGAACAATCCGACCGGCGCTTTGTATCCGGTGGAGTTACTGCGGCAGATCGTCGACGTCGCACGGCAGCACCAACTGATCATTTTTGCCGACGAGATATACGACAAGGTGCTCTACGACGGCGAGGTGCACACTTCGCTCGCTTCACTGGCGGATGACGTGCTCTTTATTACCTTTAACGGCTTGTCGAAGAATTATCGTTCTTGTGGCTATCGTGCCGGCTGGATGGTGGTGTCGGGCGAAAAGAAACACGCTAAAGGTTATATAGAAGGCTTGAACATGTTGGCGTCAATGCGGTTGTGCGCCAATGCGCCGGGCCAGTATGCGATCCAGACCGCGCTAGGCGGCTATCAAAGTATTAACGACCTGGTGGCGCCGAACGGCCGTTTGACGCGTCAGCGCGATATGGCGTACAAATTGCTGACGGATATCCCGGGGGTGACTTGCGTCAAGCCGAAGGCGGCGCTGTATATGTTTCCGCGCCTTGATCCGAAGATGTATCCGATCACCGATGACCAGGATTTTGCATACGAACTGTTGGCCGAGCAACGGGTTCTTATCGTTCAGGGCACAGGGTTCAATTGTCCGACGCCGGACCACTTCCGCGTTGTATTTTTGCCGAATACCGATGACCTGGCCGAGTCAATGGGACGCATTGCCAATTTCCTGGAAGGCTATCGCCGGCGTCACGGTACGGCATGAAGGCGGTAACACCGCTGCAAAACACGTAATACGGTTTTTCTATTTAAATTTTTACACAGACAGCAGAGAACATGAAATCCATCAAGGTAGGTTTGCTTGGCATAGGTACGGTCGGTTCCGGCACGTTTAACGTATTGAAGCGCAATCAGCAAGAAATTGCGGCGCGCGCTGGGAGAGCTATTGAAATTACGATGGTCGCCGATCTCGATGTCGAGCGCGCCAAGCAACTGACCAATGGCGAAGTGGCAGTCGTCAACGACGCCAGTCTGGTTGTCAATCATCCTGATATCGATATCGTCATCGAGTTGATCGGTGGCTACGGCATCGCTAAGGATCTGGTGCTGAAGGCGATTGCCAACGGCAAGCACGTGGTCACGGCCAACAAGGCGCTGATCGCAACCCACGGCAATGAGATTTTCAAGGCCGCGCAAGAAAAAGGCGTGATCGTCGCGTTTGAAGCGGCGGTAGCCGGCGGCATCCCGATCATCAAGGCGCTGCGCGAAGGCCTGACCGCCAACAGCATTCAATGGATCGCCGGCATCATCAACGGCACCACCAATTTTATCTTGACTGAAATGCGTGACAAGGGTCTCGATTTTGATGTTGTGCTGCAGGAGGCGCAACGTCTCGGCTACGCCGAAGCCGATCCGACCTTCGATATCGAAGGTGTGGATGCCGCTCACAAGCTAACCATCATGGCCTCGATCGCCTTCGGCATTCCGGTGCAGTTCAGCAAAGCGCATGTGGAGGGCATCACCAAGCTGCAGGCGACTGATATTCGTTACGCTGAACAGCTCGGCTATCGCATCAAGCTGCTCGGTATTACCAAGCGTACCGCCGGCGGCATCGAGTTGCGTGTGCATCCGACGCTGATTCCTAGTGCGCGTCTGATCACCAATGTAGAAGGTGCGATGAATGCGGTGCTGGTACGTGGCGACGCCGTCGGTGACACGCTATATTATGGTAAGGGTGCTGGCTCGGAACCGACCGCTTCGGCAGTGATCGCCGATCTGGTCGATATCACACGCCTGGCCACTGCCGATCCGGAACATCGCGTGCCGCATCTGGCGTTCCAGCCGAACGCGATGGCCGATACGCCGATCCTGCCGATGGCCGAGATCACCACTAGCTACTACCTGCGTATGCATGTTGCCGATCAACCGGGCGTGCTGGCTGATGTCACACGGATTTTAGCGGACTCGTCGATCTCGATCGATGCCATGCTGCAAAAGGAGCCGGCCACAGGCGAGATCCGTACTGATATCATCATGCTGACGCATCAGACCCAGGAAAAAAATGTGGAAGCGGCGATCGCCAAGATCGAAGCACTGGCAACGGTGGTCGGTGCGGTGATCAAGATTCGCCTGGAAGAACTGGGCTGATTGCGCGTTGTGTCGCTGTATCGCTGTATCGCTGTATCGCTGTATCGCTGTATCGCTGTATCGCTGTATCGCTGTATCGCTGTATCGCTGTATCGCTGTATCGCTGTATCGCTGTATCGCTGTATCGCTGTATCGCTGCTAGTCAGCGTGCCGCGCTTGCCGGATGTATTCTAAGGAGAGTGTATGCGTAAGTTGTTGATGGCTGTTTGCCTGGCATTGCCTGCGGTAGTGTTTGCTCAGGTTGATCCGTGTCTGTCGCAGAACAGCACCGCGGAAATGAATGTCTGCGCCAAGATCGAGTTCGACAAGGATGAAAAGGCCTTGAACGACACTTATCAGCAATTGCTCAAGCAAATCATCAAGCCTGATCAGGATGGCGTGCGCTACAGTGAGGTCAAGAAGAAGCTGATAGAAGCCCATCGTGCCTGGGTGAGTTTCCGCAAGAAGGACTGTGACGCCGTTTATACCTACAACGAAAGCGGAACGATTCGTACGCTGGAATTCCTTGGATGTATGCGCGCTCACACTGTTCAGCGTACCAAGGAGCTGAAGAACTTCGTCGCTGAGAAATAGAATCTGAGAAATAGAATATAAGTTGTCGTAGATCCCTGATCGAGGGCGTGCTGGATTTTGTGTAAACGGAATTTCGTTTAATTCGGCTTCATCCGTTCTTCAAACTGGATAGTGAAGCGGTTAAGTGCTCCCTTCCAGTCCCGCAATGGCATCGTCCACTTCTTGCTGATGTTG
>NZ_JBIIVN010000060.1:0-13888 GCF_044339385.1 Collimonas sp.
GCCATTGCGGGACTGGAAGGGAGCACTTAACCGCTTCACTATCCAGTTTGAAGAACGGATGAAGCCGAATTAAACGAAATTCCGTTTACACAAAATCCAGCACACCCTCGAATCCGCAGGCGCGTTTTTGTATAGTTGCAATTTTGGAGTTCAATCCTTCTGCTACGGCGTTGGTTATACGATGTTTAAAGTACGTCAATATATTGGGCAGGTGTCGTTCAATCAGTTTGGCCTTTTCAATCAGTTTGGCCTTTTCAATCATGAGTGCCAAACGGCTGTGTGTCGCCCAGAAATACCAGCGCTGCCAGAAACGTTTAGCCCAGCCGATGCTGTGGTAACTCCACATTTCTCGCAGCGAGTCCTTCAATGCCCAAGCACGCGCGGTCTTCAGATTGCTGTGCTTGATCTGGTCAAATTTTTCGCGCGCAGCAGCCAGCATGTTTTCGGCGTTGTACAACCACAAATATTTGCTGCGCGTGAGTGTGTTGTCGCCCTGTACCAGCAAAGCTTTGTGCTCCTGCTTGCGTACGCGGTCAACGCCGTTGCCCACATGCTGCATGATGTGAAAGCGATCAAACACCATCTTCGTTTCCGCTTGCGGCACCTGCGCTTTGCAGGCGCTGATATAGGCTGGCCACATGTCCAGGCTGATGGCTTCAATCTCGGCGCGCTGCTTTGGCTCAAAGGCCGCGAAGTAGCTTGTCAGGCTTTCTTCTGTACGGCCTTCGCCGATATATTCAACCGTCGCTGCATTCAGATCGCATACCAACGTCATGTACTGATGTCCTTTCGCAATCGCCTTCTCATCAATCCCAATTTGCCTTGGCAGCGACGATTCTTTGGCCGCACGCCCTCGCAATACCGCTCGCTCCATCAGGTGCCAAGCCTGATCCCAACTAATGCGCAGGATTTCCGCAGCACGCTTGATGTTCGCTGCCTGCAGCAGATCAATTGCCAGCACTTCAAACAAGTGCGTAAACCGGCTTCCTTCTTCCGCCCAAGGCAAGCGCACCTGCCGCACGCCATGCTCAGGGCACGAAATACGAGGCGGACTCGCATGCAGGTAGGTCAGAAACTGGCAACTGTCCAGATGTCGCCATGCTCGCCTCGCCAGGTGGTCGTAGACCCCATACTCTTGCCCGCATTCCGGACCCGCGAAGCGCGTCCCGCTTGGGTGCTCAACATACACGTCCACATGTTGCTTGGCCATGTCCAGATCAACTCGTTCTACCGTCCATGGCTCACTCAATCCCAGCAAATGGCGGTACAAATCCTTGCTTTCCATCGCGCTTCTCCTTGGGTAAACCTGCGCGATAGCGTACCCCTAAACCCACAGAGAAGTCTTAACAACCTCTTTTTTTGCAAAACCTCAGGTATCGCCTGCATGTGCGCCAAGTTAATGCCACGTTCATGCCACAAACACAAATTTCCAATATGCCGACCTGGCAAACCATGTGCGCCAAGAGCAGTTAAAATATCGCGACACGACAATCACTCTGCGAGATTTTATGGAATGCACAGTACGCTGGACCGGCTCGTCCGGCATGACTTTCTTGGCCGAAACAGGTTCCGGCCATATGTTGGCGATGGATGGCGCGCCCGATGGCGGTGGCCGCGACCTGGCGCCGCGACCAATGGAAGTGGTGCTGGCCGGCACCGGTGGCTGCACTGCTTACGATGTGGTGCTCATCCTGCGCAAGAGCCGCCAAGACGTCCGCGGCTGCGATGTCGCTCTGAAAGCGGAGCGCGCCGAAACCGAGCCGAAAGTCTTCACCAAGATTCACTTTCACTTCACTGTACGCGGACGCGACTTGAAATCAAACCTGGTTGAGCGGGCGATCAAGCTGTCGCACGAAAAATATTGCTCAGCCTCGATCATGCTGGAAAAATCTGCCGTCATCACCCACTCCTTCGAAATCGTCGACGATCTAGCCGAACCAGCGGCGAGTGTCTGAGATGTTGTCGGGCGACAGGCGCTACTGCCCACCCGGTAGCGTCGGCAACCGCCCAAACATCAAATATGGTACGCGACGGACGTCATGACTTTAGACATTGCCTGCATCGTCTTTCGCACCAGCAACGGCATTTCCGTCCCACCCAGTGCCCGCGCCGCCTCGCCGTGGGCGATTTCATCGTCACGCATCTGCTCGACGATGGCGCGCGATTTAGCGTCCTGCAGAGGCAACTGCTGCAGATGGCTACTCAGGTGGGCTTCGACCTGGCGCTCGGTTTCTGAAACAAAGCCGAGGCTGCGGGCATCGCCCAGACGCGCCGCGATCGTGCCCAGCGCATATGAGCCGGCATACCACAGCGGATTGAGCAGGCTGACGTGCGAACCAAGCTGGCGCAGGCGCTCCGCCGTCCAGGCCAGATGATCCGCCTCTTCCCGCCCGGCCTCGGCAAACTGCTGCTTGATCGGCTGCCCTTGGGCAAAACGGCCTTGGGCGTCATACAGCGCCTGGGCACAGACTTCGCCGACATGATTAACCCGCATCAGGCCGGCGCTGTGGCGCTGTTCGGCAGCACTCAGGATGCCGTCCGGGGCCGTCAATGCAGGGTTCGGACGCGATGCTGAAACTTGTCCGGTAATCACGCGCAGGGCGTTGTCAAAATCGGCGATGGCTTTGTCTAAGAATGGCATGCTCAGGATCGCTTATGAAAGTGGATGCTTGAATTTTATCAGGCTAAGTGCGGCGCTTTGGCCGGAACACTGCCGTGTCGGCATAAAAATCGCTGTCTTGAACACTCGCCCAGCCCGGCACGCCCAACACCGGCAGCGGCGTCAGACGTCCGACCGGCGCGCCTTGCTGCGCCAGCTCGGCGGCGACATGACGGTCGATCCAGATACGTCGGGCATCTTCTTCCAGCATAAAAACATGGTCCGGCGCGCGGATTAGCAGGGTATGGGCGGTAATCGACTTGTATGGGCGCACCAGCTTTTCCAGCAGCGCGTGGCCGAACAGCCAGACTTCGACATCCACGCCAAACCTGTCGCGCTGCTGCAAAAACGCCTGCTGCCACTGGTGGTTGCGCAAAGCGGTAACCAGTGCTGGCCCGGCGCCGCTGTCGCGCACCAGCAGCAGCGCAGCGTTTTCATCGAAAATCGTGACGGCATCGCGCGCCGCGCCGCGCGGCTTGCTGCGGCCCGAGAGTGTGCCGGCCCTAGCCAGTTCGGCAGCTTGCAATGCATTCAACCGGGCTTTTATGGATGGAAATGCAAGCCATATCAAGGCATTAAGAAAATCGTGGAGATTGTCGCGCGTCGGCACTTTGCCGCTATGCGCGATGAATGCTTCATAGGCCATGGCTTTCGGCAATTCGGGTTGCCCGACAAAGCGGACCGGTAAATTTTGGAAATTACGAATGTTGCGATGCTGGGCCAGCGCATTGAGGACGTCTCGCCAGTCGCCGCTTGCCGTTAGCTGCAAGCCTAATGCGCGAAACGGTTTCAGCCAGGGCTGTTGCCAATCAATGGCAGCGAGAAACGATGCTGGGCAATCGGATAGATGGGGAGCGGCAGGAGTATCCATTTGCTGCGCATTTTACCTTGCGTGCGGCGATCGTCCAACGCCTGCGGCATCGACTGCATCGACTGCATCGGCCACACTTGCCCCCATCCTTATCAGCGCAATGCCTGTTTCAAGCCGGCCAAAGCAAGCGCATCGAGCGCATCAGCGTAACGCACCACTTCGCCGATGACGATGATGCTGGGACTGCCAAGGCCACTTTCTTGCAAATCTTGCGACAGGCTCATCAATGTGGTCAGCAATCGGGCCTGCACTGGCAACGTTGCCGACTGAATCACCGCCACCGGCATCGATGCGGCCATGCCTGCTTTTAACAAACTGCACTGCAATTGACGACAACGGGCGATGCCCATGTAAATCACCAGTGTCATATTGGTATCCACCAGCGCCTGCCAGTTTGGTTGAACCGCATCATGCTTGCTATGCCCGGTGGCGAAAATCACGCCTTGGCTATGCGCGCGGTGGGTCAGCGCGATACCGACGCTGGCCGCTGCCGCCATGCCGCTGGTGATGCCGGAGACGACCTCTACCACTACCCCGTGCGCCCGCAAATGCGCCCTTTCCTCGCCGCCGCGACCGAACAGATAAGGATCGCCGCCTTTCAAACGCACCACGCACCGACCGGCCCGCGCCCCCAGCACCATGAGGCGCTCGATGAATTCCTGTGAGGTCGACTGGCAACCGCCGCGCTTGCCGACATGTATCACCCGGGCGCTGCGCTGTGCATGCTGCAAAATCTCTGGATTCACCAGATCATCGACCAGTAATACATCCGCCTGGGCGATTGCCTTGACTGCTTTGAGCGTCAACAGATCGGGGTCGCCCGGACCGGCACCGACCAAAAACACCTTGCCATGCTGCGCCATCATCTTGCCTCCAAATCCGTGATGCCGGCCAGCCGGTCAGGCAGCGTGCGCCGCCGGATGGGCTTGCTTGCGATAAAGGAATTCCATTACCGACGTGCGGTATTCGGCATATAGCGCGTCCTGCGCCAGCGCCACCCGCTCGCGCGGTCGCGCCAGACGCACCTGCACGATGTCGCCGACGGTGGCGGCGGGGCCGTTGGTCATCATGACGATGCGGTCTGACAGCAGCACCGCCTCGTCGACGTCATGCGTCACCATCACTACCGTTGATCCGGTCTTGGCAACGATCTTCAGTAACTCGTCCTGCAAATGCGCTCGGGTCAATGCGTCCAGTGCGCCGAACGGCTCGTCCATCAGCAGTACCTTGGGCTCCATCGCCAATGCGCGGACAATGCCGACCCGCTGCTTCATACCGCCGGAAATCTCGTGCGGACGCTTTTGTCCGGCTGCGCTGAGTCCGACCAGCGACAACGCGGCGTCGGTACGCTCCTTCAATTGGCTCTTGTTTTCGGTAGCGCCGAATACGCGCTCCACACCGAGATAAATATTTTCGTGGCAAGTCAGCCAGGGCAGCAGCGAATGATTTTGAAACACCACCGCCCGCTCCGGTGACGGCCCGGCGATTTCACGACCGGCGCAAATCAATACGCCGTCGCTCGGCATCAGCAAACTGGCAATCAAATTTAGCAGCGTCGATTTGCCGCAACCGGAGTGTCCGATCAAGGTGACAAACTCGCCCTTGCGCACCGTCAGGTTGATATCGTGCAGCGCATGGAACTGTCCCTTGCGGGTGTTGAATACCATTTCAGCCTGATGGGTATCGATAAATCTGGCATCGCGCTGTTCCATATTTCCTCCTGCTCAATTAGCTTGCAACCTGCTCGTAGGTGAATGCTTTCGCCACGGCCACCAGCAATTGTTCCAGCAGCAGACCGACCACGCCGATGACAACAATTGCGATAATGATGTGCGGCACGTTGAGATTGTTCCATTCATCCCAAACCCAGAAACCGATACCGACACCACCGGTCAACATTTCAGCGGCGACGATCACCAGCCACGCAGTACCAATCGCCAGCCGCACGCCAGTAAGCATGTACGGCAGCACCGATGGGAACAGGATCTTGCTGATGATTTTCCATTCCGACAGATTCAGGACTCGGGCCACATTCATGTAGTCCTGCGGGACCCGTTGTACGCCGACTGCGGCGTTGATGATCATCGGCCAGATCGAGCAAATGAAGATCGACCAGATCGCCGCCGGATTGGCTGACTTGAACACCAGCAAGCCGATCGGCAACCAGGCCAGCGGCGATACCGGTTTCAGCAAGCTGATGATCGGGCCAAACATGCTGGACAGGAACTTGAAGCGACCGATCATGAAACCCAGGGGAATGCCGACCAGCGCCGCCAGCCCGAAGCCGATGCCGACCCGTTGCAGCGAAGCCAAGATGTTCCAGCCTATGCCTTGGTCATTTGGGCTGGTGCGGTAAAACGGATCGGCGAACAGTTTTATCGCCTCCCGCAAGGTGAGCAGCGGCGTTGGGAACTGGCTGTTGGTGAGCCCGATGATTTGCCAGACCAACACCAGGAAAGCCACCCCAAGCAGCGCTGCCAGAATGCTCATGATCCAGTCCGGCATGCTGCTGCGACGCGCGGTTGGCGCCCTTACCGGTCTCGATTTAAGAGCGCCGGCGCCGGCCTCGGTTTCAGCAGCAGTGTCAGCGCCGCTGGCTGCCGCGCTTGAGGTTTGGCAGCGTATGCGCGCTGCCGTGTCGATAATTACACCCATATTGGCTCCCGTTAAATCGCCGTTCTCACACCATCTGACTTAAGCGTGAATCTTGAAAGAAGCGGCATAGGCCTTGGGATTCTTGCCATCCCACACCGTGCCGTCGATTAGCCTCGAAGTACGCATTACCTCTTTGGGCACCGGCGTTTTTGTCATCGCCGCAGCGTCCTTGTATAGATCGATCTGACTGACCGACTTGGCCACCGCCAGGTAATCCGGATCGGCTTTCAGCAGACCCCAGCGCCGGTGCTGCGTCATGAACCACATGCCATCCGACAGGTACGGAAAATTCACCAGCCCATCGTTGTAGAACTTCATGTAGTTCGGATCGTCCCAGGTCTTGCCCAAGCCGTTCTGATAGCGCCCCATGATGCGTTGGTCGATCACATCTTTGCTGGTGTTGACGTAGGATTTGTCGGCGATAGCCTCGGCCATCTTGTTTTTGTTGGCAAGCGAGGCATCGATCCATTTTCCGGCTTCCAGCACGGCCGCAATCAAGGCGCGACAGGTGTTCGGGTTATTGGTCGCGAACTCGGCAGTGGTGCCGAGCACCTTCTCTGGATGATCCTTCCAGATTTCCTGAGTGGTGATCGCGGTGATGCCGACGCCATCGACAATCGCCCTGTGCCCCCACGGTTCGCCAACACAAAAACCATTCATATTGCCGACCCGCATATTAGCCACCATCTGCGGCGGCGGCACGGTGATTACCTTGGCATCCTTGAGCGGATTAATGCCGTTAGCGGCCAGCCAGTAATACAGCCACATGGCGTGAGTGCCGGTCGGGAAGATCTGGGCAAACGTGTATTCACGCTTGTCGCTGGCCATCAGTTTGGCCAGCGAAGGGCCGTCGACCGCCCCTTTGTCTGCCAGCTTTCTGGACAGCGTGATGGCCTGACCGTTATTGTTCAGCCCCATCAGGATCGCCATGTCTTTTTTCTGGCCGCCGATACCCATCTGTACGCCGTAGATCAAACCCGACAGCACATGCGCCGCGTCCAATTCGCCATTGCTGAGTTTGTCACGCACGCCGGCCCACGAAGCCTCCTTGCTAAGGACGATCTTGATGCCATATTTTTTATCGAAGCCAAGCCATGACGCCATCACTACCGATGCGCAATCGGTCAGCGGAATGAAGCCGATCTTGACTTCGGTCTTTTCTGGCTTATCCGAGCCTGCCGCCCAGACACCGCTACTTGCTAATCCCAACATGCTGGCTCCTGCCGCAATCGTTGCGGTTTGTAGTAGTTGACGGCGCTTGCCGTTGACAGCGACATCTGCATCAAGGGTATCGTCATGCGGCACTACTTTTTCCAAATCCATCGCATCGCTCCAGATTATTTTCGGCAACAAAAAAGGCGTCGTTCCGCACTCAACGATTGATGCGGAAAGACACCTTTGTCTCATGTGGAAAAGACCGCCGTTAGCCGATTCCCCTGCGCCGACGTTGGCGCATGCAAACAGTAACGCAAGCCACGTGCTAGGACTCTGTCGCCAAATAAGCGGTTTTTTCATGCAGAGACTGCACTCACTTTGTGCATTGCACCAAAGATGCTCGCCTGCTTTGGGCACTGCAACCCTGCCAACGGAAACCGAACCGCAACAGCAACGAAAGCCGAGCGCGGTGCATCAGCCTAGCAAGTCGGCGGCGTCGATAATGCGCTGCGCTACCTCAGAGAGTTTGAGGTTCTTGTCCATCGCCAGGCGTCGCAGCTTTTGGTGGGCTTCTTGCTCGCTCAGCTTGTGATGCTCCATCAGCAAGCCTTTGGCACGCTCCAACACCTTGCGCTCGGCCAGTTTAAGTTTGGTGTCGGAGAGCTCTGCCAGCAATTTCTGCTCTTGCCGAAAACGCGCCAGCGCTACCGCCAGCACCGGTTTGATGCGCGCTGCCTGCAGCCCGGCCACAATATAGGCGGAAACACCGGCCGCCATTGCCGCTTCCATGCTGGACGTCTTTTCGTCCTCGGTGAACAGGACAATCGGGCGACGCGCATCGCGGGTCGCCACGACGACATGCTCCAACACATCGCGGGCGTCGGATTCGGCATCGACGATGATCATGTCAGGTTGCAATTGAGCAATGCGATCCGGCAGGTAGAGGTCAGCCGGCAGCGATGCGATGATGTTGTACCCAGCTTGCAGCAAACCAATACGCAAAGCCTTGCCACGCGCCTCCTGCGCTGCGAAAGCAGGATCGTCGTCACCCTCGATGGCGACTGGATTGACAACAACAATGCGAAGGCTTTGCATGTTTGAAATCCAAATAAAGAGGTGAAGCCGTCAGCTAAAGATGCACCGCTGGCGGCACGCCATGATCCACATCAGCCGTTCAAGCATGCAAAAATCGCACCATGTCGATGCGGGTGCTGGGGCGGTATCATGCAAGAGGGTGCATAGCCGCCTTTTGATGACTCCCGCGCATGCGGGAATCCATATCCGCAGAGGATGAATAACGCGGCCCCGCGTGCGCGGGGATGAGCAAATTGTGGAGTCCGTCTTTTGAATAACTTTATACAAATTGCCATTCAATCGTTTCGCCGCCATTCAGCGGCACCACCGTAGCATCGCCCAGCGGCAACTCGGCCGGCAGGGTCCACGGCTGGCGCTTCAGGGTGATGCTGCCCTGGTTACGCGGCAGATTGTAAAATGCCGGGCCGTTGAAACTGGCGAAGGCTTCCAACTGGTCCAGCGCGCCAGCCTGATCGAAGGCTTGGGCGTACAACTCCATCGCATGCAGCGCGGTGTAGCAACCGGCACAACCGCAAGCGTGCTCTTTCAAGCCTTTCGGATGCGGCGCAGAGTCGGTGCCAAGAAAGAACCGGCTGCTGCCGGACGTGACGGCGCGCACCAATGCCTGACGATGTTCTTCACGCTTTAAGACCGGTAAGCAGTAGTAATGCGGGCGAATCCCACCTTTGAAAATTTCATTGCGGTTGTACAGCAAATGATGGGCCGTAACGGTGGCGGCAACCGGCCCTTCCGCGCTCTCGACATACTGGGCGGCATCCCTGGTAGTGATATGTTCAAAAACCACTTTCAGCTCTGGCATATCGCGCCGTAGCGGCCGCATCACACGATCGATAAAAACTGCCTCACGATCGAAAATGTCGATGGCAGGATCAGTCACTTCGCCATGCACCAGAAACGGCATCCCCAACTCTTGCATCACTTCCAGCGTCTTGTAGCACTTGCGCAGATCGGTCACACCGGCGTCGGAATTGGTGGTCGCGCCTGCGGGATAAAGCTTCACTGCATGCACGAAGCCGCTGTCTTTGGCGCGCCGGATTTCATCGGGCGGCGTATTGTTGGTGAGATACAGCGTCATCAGCGGCTCGAAGCTCAGTTCCGGCGGCAACACCGCCAGAATCCGCTCTCGATAAGCGGCGGCCTGCGCCGTACTGGTTACCGGCGGCTTCAGGTTAGGCATCACGATGGCACGGCCGAACTGGCGTGCGCTATGCGGCAGCACGCTGGCCATAGCCACGCCATCGCGCGGGTGCAAGTGCCAGTCGTCGGGGCGGGTAATGGTCAAGGTTGCAATCATGTTGGTTCTCTTCCGCAAATAAGTTTTGATGGAAGCCTCGGCACAGCGTGACTTCAATGTGCGTCATTTTACCGCGGCACCAGACTGGGTCGCGGCCACTGTGGGATGCGTCCACCCCACCAGCCAACTATGCGAATATTCACGAATATTGGCGAGTAACACAGTCAATAAAAAAGCCGCCGGGAGATGATTCCAGGCGGCTTCCGGTCCTGCAAAAACATTGATCAGTGAATGATCTTGGCCAGGAAATCACGGGCGCGGTCAGAACGCGGCGCACCGAAAAATTCATCCTTCGTGCAATCTTCGACCACCAGGCCACGATCCATGAATACCACGCGATTCGCTACCTTCTTGGCAAAGCCCATTTCATGCGTCACCACCATCATGGTCATGCCTTCTTGCGCCAGGCCAACCATGACGTCCAGAACTTCATTGATCATTTCCGGATCGAGCGCTGAAGTCGGCTCATCGAACAACATCGCGATCGGGTCCATCGACAGCGCACGGGCAATCGCCACGCGCTGCTGCTGGCCGCCCGACAGTTGGCCAGGGAACTTGTCCTTCTGCGCGATCAGGCCAACGCGATCCAGGTATTTCAGACCTTTTTCGGTGGCTTCGTCGACGCTACGGCCGAGCACCTTGACCTGGCCGATGGTCAGGTTTTCGCGGATCGACAGATGCGGGAACAGCTCGAAGTTCTGGAACACCATGCCGATACGCGCACGCAGTTTCGACAGGTTAGTTTTCGGATCGCCGACCGATACGCCATCGACGGTGATTTCGCCCTTTTGAAACGACTCCAGGCCGTTGACGGTTTTGATCAGGGTCGATTTGCCGGAACCCGATGGTCCGCACACCACGACCACGTCGCCCTTGGCCACTTGCGTGGTGCAATCGGTCAGAACCTGGAACTGGCCGTACCATTTGCTGACGTTATTAAGTTTAATCATCTTGTTTCCCCTAATTCCTGAATGCTGTTTTGCAAGTCAGGCGCTGCCCGATACACCTCCGGCAGCGCACTGCACACTATCGAATAATCGCGACCTTTTGCTGTAACTTCTTGACCAGCGTCGACAGACCGAAGCTCATCACGAAGTACACCACGGCGACAAACATATACATTTCCACCAGACGGCCGTCGCGCTGCGCGATCTTCGAGGCGACGGTAACGAAGTCCGGCACCGAGCCCAGCACGTAGACCAGCGAAACGTCCTGAAACAGCACAATGGTTTGTGTCAGCAGGATCGGGATCATGTTGCGGAATGCCTGCGGCAGCACCACATTGCCCATCATTTGCCAGTAATTCATGCCGAGCGCATAGCCGGCAGAAATCTGACCGCGTGGAATCGACTGAATCCCGGAACGCATGATTTCGCAATAATAGGCCGCCTCAAACAGAATGAACGTGATCAGCGCGGAAGAAAACGCGCCGACCTGAACCGGTTGCGATGCGCCGGTAATCCAGGCGCCGATGAACGGCACCAGGAAATAGAACCAGAAAATCACCAGCACCAATGGCACCGAGCGAATCAGGTTAACGTAGCTGGTAGCAACGAACGAGATCGCCTTATTGTGCGACAGCCGCATCATCGCCAGCACAGTGCCGAACAGAATGCCGCCGATCATCGCTACCACCGTCAGCGTCAGCGTGAACTTCATGCCGGTCGTAAACAGGTAGAACCAGGAACGTTGGATTACATCAAAGTCAAAATTCGAAAACATGATTAATGACCCCCTGTATTGGCACTGCCGGAGGCAATAAATCCTGGAATCGCGATCGCTTTTTCAAGCCAGCGCGCCAGTAACAAAGCAATTCCCGAAATAACCACGTAAATCACAGTAGCGCCGGTCAGGGACTCGAACGTCTGGAAGGTAAATTCACGCATCGAGTAGGTGGCGGCGGTCAGCTCGACCAGGCCAATCGTCAATGCCACCGAGCTATTCTTGATGATTGCTGCAAATTCGTTGGTCAGCGAAGGAATGATGATCCGGAACGACATCGGCAACAATACGTAACGATATGTTTGTGGCAACGTCAAGCCAAGTGCAGTACCCGCCAGCTTTTGGCCACGGGGCAGCGCATTGATGCCAGCGGAGACTTGTACAGCGATCCGCGACGACGTAAAGAAACCCAGCGCCAGGAAGGCGGTGACGAATGATGCGTTTGGCAGGCTCTTGAGCCAGTTGCCAATGCCGACAGGGACGATTTCCGGCACGACGAAATACCAGAGAAACATCTGCACGATCAGCGGGATGTTACGAAATAATTCAACGTAGCCATTGGCTACGCGGACCGCCCATTTGTTCGGCATGGTACGAATCGTGCCGATTACCGTACCGATGACGAGCGCCATGATCCAGGCTGATATGGACAAAGCAAGGGTCCATTTCAGGCCTGCCAGCAAGGTGCCCATGTAAGTACTGACACCATCGGGAGACTCTTGCCAGAAGATGCCCCAATTCCAGTTGTAATGCATATTAAGCCCCCCTCTTTATTACTCAAATCTTTAATGCTGCTGTCTGAACCCGGCGCACAAAAATCTTTTTTGTGCGCCGCAGCAAATCACATCCAGAAACAAAACGGGAGGCTTTCGCCCCCGTTCAGTACTCTGGATTGCTAAGCTTATTTTCTCTTCAGAGATTGTTTTTGCGCCTCAGGCACTGCAGCATAAGCTGCCGGATCGCCGGAGTCGGTTGGGTTAGCAAATGCGGCCTTCAGTTGCGGGCTCATCGGCACGTTCAGGTTGACGCCCTTCGGTGGAATTGGCTTCAAGAACCATTTTGCGTAGATGTCGTTGACCTGACCTGATTTGTACAGATTGGTCAAAGCGGTATCAACAGCTTTCTTGAACGGCAAGTCGTCTTTACGCTCGATGATGCCATACGGCTCAACCGACAGGGCTTCAGTGGTGATCGCATAATCATTCGGTGCGCGCGAGCTGGCGGCCAGCGATGCCAACAGGATGTCATCCATCACGAATGCTACTGCACGGCCGGTCTCGACGATCAGGAGCGCTTCTGCGTGATCCTTGGCGGCCAGGATGTTCATGCCGAGGTTGCGCTCGCTGTTGAGGGCGGTGAGCTGTTTCAGGTTGGATGTGCCGGAAGTCGATACGACTGTTTTGCCCTTCAGATCATCCAAGGTCTTGATGTTGGAGGATTTCTTGGCCAGGATACGATTGGCGGCGACAAACATGGTCGGCGCGAAGGAAACAACCTTCTGACGCTCTTCATTGTTGGTGGCGGAGTCGCAGGACAGGTCGATCGTGCCGTTCGAGATCAGCGGGATACGGGTAGCGGAAGTCACCGGAACCATCTTGACGTTGAGCGCGGTCATGCCCAGTTGCTTCTGGATCGCGGTCGCCGCTTTCAGGCAGAGGTCAATCGAATAGCCTTGATAAGACTGTTTGTCATCAAGATAAGAAAAAGGAATCGAAGAATCGCGCACGGCCAGAGTGATCGTGCCAGTGTCCTTGATTTTTTTAAGGGTACCGGTCAGTTCTTGGGCTTGTACGGAGCCAACCAGCATTCCCAGGCCAACCAAAGCAACAACTAATTTTGATGACTTCATAACAACTCCCAAAAAAAATTATCTGTGTAGTTTAACAAATGACTGCTTGAAAAGCAGACTTAAACTGGTGCTTATTTTTTATTCTTCCTTCTAATACAAAAATACTTGTCTCCTCCATCGTATAAAAATTCAATTACGTCATTTTTGTTCTGCTTCGGTCAGGTGAGCCATCCTGATACTCCCCATCACGAGACGCACCTTTTTACTACAAATTCCGCTCTGTCCAATTAAAGGTGACGCACTTTGACAGTGCTCAAACGCTATCGGCAAGCGATTAATTTCCCACTTGATCCGATGGAAAACGCAGCGATTCCCTGAAAAGATAGCTCATCGGCATGTTGAGGGTGAGATTATCTTTACTAGGTATAGGCCGCAGAAACCACTTGGTGTACAACTTGAAAATCTCCCCGTCTTGAATGATGCGCCCCATTTCGCGGTCAACCAGCGCCTTGAATGCGGAATCGCCTTTCGGCAGCATGATCGCGTAGGGTAAAGTGGACCCATCTGTCCAGACAAATATCTGCATAGTTTAAGAAGCACTTCCTGCCTCCAATACAGCTGCGCGGCGCTGTCCCGGTTTTTCTGTTG
>NZ_JBIIVN010000220.1:0-3103 GCF_044339385.1 Collimonas sp.
GTCCGCCAGCTTGACCAACTCAGGATCGGGCTTGGCCCGTTTGGTGCGTTTTACGTAGGTCATTTTTTCCTCTATGGTGGCAGTGTGCTGCCAAATGACCGTTTACACAAAACTAATTACACCCTCCAGGATTGTGGAATTGCGCCAGCAACTGCGCTTCCTTCGCGCGTGCCGCTGTCAGATGGCACTCCTTGACATGGCCATAGCCGCGAATTTCTTCAGGGATGCTGGCGATTGCCACTGCGACGGACAGGTTATCGATGCGCAATCCCGGCAACAGGGAGGCAACGGTTTCCTTATAGCGCGCAATCGCACTGCGCTCTTCCTTGCGCTCCGTGGTGTAACCGAAGATATCGAACACGCCGCCGCGCAGGAACCTGAGTTTGGCCAACATACCAAACGCCCGCATCATCCATGGCCCGAATTCCTGCTTGATTAAATGGCCATGCACATCGCGCTTGGCCAGCAGCAGCGGGGCCAGGTGAAACTTAAGCTTGTAGTCGCCTTCGAACATGCTGGCGATCTTGGCCTTGAATGCGCCATAGGTGTACAGGCGCGCTACTTCATACTCATCCTTGTAAGCCATCAGCTTGAACAAATAAGTCGCCACCGCTTTGCTAAAACGTTGCGCATTACGTGCGCCGTCGCTATGCGGTAATTGGCGTTCAGCAGCCGCGACCTGCTCGACGAAGCTGCGGTATTGCTCGGCGTAAGCGGCATCCTGATAGGAGCTCAGGACTGCCACGCGACGCATCATCAACTCTTCCAGATTCGGTGCGCGCTTGAAATCGATAATCTGCGCCGGGGTGCCGCCAAGGCCAGTACATTTCTCCAGGGATGCCATGTCGTAAGCGGCGCTGCGGCCCCAGACAAAAGCCTGCTTATTGAAAGCGACCTGCAGCGCATTCAATTCAATCGCCCGCATCAACGATGTGTCTGTCAGTGGCACCCAGCCTTTTTGCCAGGCGTAGCCGAGCATGAACATATTGGTCGCAATCGCGTCACCCATCAGTGCTGTGGCAATGCGACCGGCATCGATGAAGTCGACCCGGTCGCTGCCACAGGCGGCGCGTATGTCTTGCTCAGCCGCAGCATCGGGGAACTGCAAATCCGGATTCTTGACGAATGCGGCAGTCGGCGTGCGAGTTGAATTGATGGCTGCATATGTGCGACCCTCGCCAATCCGCGACAAGGCATCGCGGTTAGCGCTGACGATCGAATCGCAACCGATGACGAGGTCGGCGTCGCCGGTGCCGACACGTGTCGAATGGATATCGTCAGGATGATCGGCCAGACGCACATGCGACATGACTGGCCCACTCTTTTGCGCCAGCCCGCTCATATCCAGCACCGAACAGCCTTTGCCTTCGATGTGCGCCGCCATCGCCAGGATCTGGCCGATAGTAACCACACCGGTGCCGCCAATGCCGGTCACGACGATGCCATATGGCTTGTCGGTATTCGGCAGGATCGGCTGCGGCAGGCTTGCCAGCGGCGCCTCAGCGGTAGCCTGAAGCAGCCGCCATCTTGGCCGGCTGCTTCAGGCTACCGCCTTCAACCGTGACAAAACTCGGGCAAAAACCGGTGACGCAAGAGAAATCCTTATTGCACGACGATTGGTTGATCTGCCGCTTGCGGCCGAACTCGGTTTCCAGCGGTTCTACCGACAGGCAATTCGACTGCACACTGCAGTCGCCGCAACCTTCGCACACGGCTTCGTTGATCACTGCACGTTTTGCCGGGTCCGGATACTCGTTGCGTTTCCGGCGCCGGCGCTTTTCCGGTGCACAGGTCTGATCGTAAATCATCGCTGAAGTACCTTCGATCTCACGTAATTCGCGCTGTACGGCATCAAGTTCGCTACGGTGACGAATCGTCACGCCCGGCGCCCAGTCGGTACTGGCGCCATATTTCTCGGGTTTATCGGTGACCACGATAATCGGCGTCACACCTTCTGCTGCGATCTGGCGCGAAATCATCGCCGGATTAAGCGGACCGTCAAAGACCTGGCCGCCAGTCATGGCCACCGCGTCATTGAACAGTATCTTGTAGGTGATGTTAACCTTAGCCGCAACCGAGGCACGGATCGCCAGCAAGCCCGAGTGGAAATAGGTGCCGTCGCCAAGGTTGGCGAAAACATGCTTTTCCGAAGTGAACGGCGCCTGCCCGATCCAGGTCACGCCTTCGCCACCCATGTGAGTAAAGGTCGACGATTCGCGGTCCATCCACAGCACTATGTAATGGCAACCGATACCGGCCAGGCCGCGGCTACCGTCGGGCAGTTTGGTCGAGGTGTTGTGCGGGCAGCCGGAGCAGAAATGCGGCACCCGATCCTTGGCTGGATCGGGCTTGCTGCTGATGTTCAGCAGCGCTTCCTTGGCTTCCAGATAGGCAACTCGCTGCTGCACCCGTTGCGCCACTGGATGGCCGGCAAAGTATTTGGAAATGCGGGCGGCGATGGCACGCGCGATTTGCGCCGGATTCAACTCATAAGTCGCTGGCAACAGCCAGTCGCCGTGTCCCTCGCCACTGCGGTTGCTCCACTCGCCGGTATCGTCGAACTTACCGACCACGCGCGGACGCACGTCGTCGCGCCAGTTGTAGAGTTCTTCCTTGACCTGATATTCGAGGATCTGGCGCTTCTCTTCAACCACCAGAATTTCTTCCAGCCCCTGCGCAAATTCGCGCACACCTTCGGCTTCCAGCGGCCAGGTCATGCCGATCTTGTAGAGGCGGATACTGATGTCACGCGCGACGTTTTCATCGATGCCCAGATCGGCCAATGCCTGGCGCGTATCGAGATATGATTTGCCAGCTGTGATGATGCCGATCTTGGCGCGCGGGCTATCCCAGATGATCTGATTCAATTTGTTGATGCGGGCATACGCCAGCGCGGCGTACCATTTGTAGTTGTTCATCCGCGCTTCTTGCCCCAGCACGCTGTCCGGCAAACGGATGTTCAAGCCATCCGGCGGCAGTGAGCTTCCCTCGATTTTTCGTCTTCCAACAGGTGGCTTTTATGCCGCCTGTTTTTCCTGATGTTGCTCAGTGAGCCAGTCATCTAAATACTGGCAGGGTGAACGATAGCCAAGCGTCGAATGCT
>NZ_JBIIVN010000221.1:0-3081 GCF_044339385.1 Collimonas sp.
GTTTGATAGACTTATCCACAGCTACTAACTCAAAACGCAGCGACCAGCCCTGGGTCACATTTCGATCAGCAGGCTGGGTCAAGATTCAATCAGCGCCAACAACAGTATGTTCTGATAGTTGTTGAGCCACTATTAATCAGCCAGAAATTATATCGTAAATCGTTAGGCGCTGCGGTTCCCGCCGTCTGTGCAACGCGGCATAATACCGGCATGAAACAACAAATTCTCGACATCGATACCGCAGATTGGCAGATCAGCGCGCCGAACCCCGCCTGGATTTCCGCGCTTGAAGCGGGGAAAGTCCTATATTTCCCTCATCTTAGCTTTGCGTTTACCGCCGACGAAAGGCGCTTTCTGACGCCGGCGATTCGCCATCCAAAGAGTCGCAATATCAGCCTTGATGCCAATGACCAACTCAAAGGCGCGATCGGTGAAGCAGCAGAGCAAGCCGCGCTGGCGAACATGATAGGGCGGTTTCGGCAGCAAGCGCAGCAGCTGATTTACGGTTTGCTTCCTGCGTATGCCGATACCGGCAGCGGATTGCGGCTGGCGCCAACCAGTTATCGGCCGATGCAGGTGGAGACGCGCGCCCAATCCTGGCGTGCCGATGACCGGCGGCTGCATGTCGATGCATTTCCTTCCAGGCCAAATTACGGTGAGCGCATCTTGCGCGTCTTTGCCAACGTCAATCCGGATGGTGTGCCGCGCGTATGGCGTGTCGGTGAGCCGTTCGGGGATGTGGCGCAGCGTTTCTTGCCTAAACTAAAGGCGTATTCGCGCTGGCAGGCGCAGGCACTCAACGCTTTACATGTCACCAAGTCATTACGCAGCGAATACGATCATTTAATGCTGCAATTGCATGATGCGATGAAAGCGGATCTGGATTATCAAAAAAACGGTGCGCAAGTCACACAGCCGTTTGCTGCCGGATCAGTGTGGGTGTGTTTTTCCGACCAGACGCCGCATGCGGTTATGTCTGGCCAGTTCATGATGGAGCAAACCTTGCACCTTCCCGCCGCCAGCCAATACGACCCGGAGGCTAGTCCGCTGGCAATCCTGCGCCGTCTCACTGGCCGCGCGTTGACCGCATGAAATCGGCTGTGGGGTTTGATGCAGGACGGGCCTGGCGTATCCGTTTATTGTATTCGGCAGTGTGGTGGCTGGCTATGCCGATCGTATTGCTGCGCTTGTGGCGGCGCGGCAGTAAGGAGCCGGGCTACCGGCAGCACGTGCTGGAGCGCATCGGTTTTTATCCGCGCCAGGCGCCGTCAGCTGCTGCGCGCAAATTTCTGTGGGTTCACGCTGTCTCGGTGGGTGAAACCCGCGCCGCCGAACCGCTGATTGCGGCGCTGCTCGATGCTTACCCAGAACATGCGATCCTGCTGACGCACATGACAGCGACCGGGCGCGCGACCGGGCAGGCATTGTTCGGTAAGTCGCCGCGGGTGCAGCAATGCTTTCTGCCATACGATACCGGCTGGATGGTGGGGCGCTTCCTGCGCCATTTCAAACCATCGTTGTGCGTCTTGATGGAAACCGAGGTGTGGCCCAATCTGATCGCCCGATGCCGGCAATATCGGGTGCCGGTGGCGCTGGTCAATGCGCGTTTGTCGGCGCGCTCGCTGCGCCGTGGCAAACGCTTTGCGACATTGATGACCGAAGCGGCTGCCGGTATGTCTTGCGTTGGCGCGCAAACCGAAGCTGACGCCGCACGCCTGCGGCAACTCGGAGGGGACAATGTGCATGTGACCGGCAGCGTCAAGTTCGACGTCACGCCACCGTCGGCTTTGTTGGAGCTTGGTGGCCTGTTGCGCGCACAGATCGGCAATCGCCGTATCTTGCTGTGCGCCAGTACGCGAGAAGGAGAGGAGGAGTTGATCCTTGATGCGTTGGCGCGCCGCAGCGATGACCCGGCGTATGCCGATTTGCTGACGGTGATAGTGCCGCGACAACCGCAGCGCTTTGACGAAGTTGTCGAGATGGCGGCCAGCAAAGGTTTGCCGCCGTTGCGCCGGACACGATTGGGCAGCGCAGCAATGCAAGTTCCTCCCGAGGTGAGGGTGCTGATCGGCGATTCGATGGGGGAAATGTTTGCTTATTACGCGCTCTGCGACGTCGCTTTCATCGGCGGCAGCTTGTTGCCCATGGGCGGACAAAACCTGATCGAGGCTTTTGCCGTCGGCAAGCCGGTATTGATCGGTGCGCACACCTTCAATTTCGCCGACATTACTGAACAAGCGATTGCTGCCGGCGCCGCACAGCGAGTGAGTGGTGCCGAGAATATGCTGGATGCCGCAATGCGCCTGCTGCAGAACGATCAAGAGCGTCAGCTGATGGGTCAACAGGCCGTTGATTTTGCGCGGCAACATCGCGGTGCGACAGCGCGCACCATGGCGTTGTTGCAGCCGCTGATTGTTGGCGTCGGCGTCGGCGTCTGAAGATGGCGGTTTCGCTGATCGTCACCAAAGTAGTCGGTTCGCTACTACTGTTGCCGACCAATCTGATACTGGCATGTAGTGTCGGTATGCTGTTGCGGCGTAAGTCTCCGCGCCTTGGCATCGCCGTCAGCCTTGCATCGTTGTTGATGTTGCTGATCGTCAGTACCAAGGCCGGAGCATGGTTGCTGGCGGCGCCGTTGGAGCAGCGCACGCCGCCACTGGCTGAGGCCGTTGTCGGTGATGCCCAAGCCATCGTCATTCTCGGTGGCGGGCGGTTGGCGAGTGCGCCGGAATATGCTGGCAACGATGTCCCGAATTACTGGACTTTGGCACGTCTGCGATACGGCGCTAAGCTACAGCGTCAGAGTGGCTTGCCGATACTGGTATCGGGGGGCATGCCGGACGGCAGTAAAGCCTCTGAAGCGGCCGTGATGGCGGAGAGTTTGAGGGACGATTTTGGCGTGCCGGTAAAGTGGTTGGAAGGTGCCTCTGACAATACCGAGCAAAATGCCGCCTTTTCGGCTGCAATATTGAGCTTCCCTCGATTTTTCGTCTTCCAACAGGTGGCTTTTATGCCGCCTGTTTTTCCTGATGTTGCTCAGTGAGCCAGTCATCTAAATACTGGCAGGGTGAACGATAGCCA
>NZ_JBIIVN010000222.1:0-3071 GCF_044339385.1 Collimonas sp.
GACACCTCGACAATATTTGCAAGAAATTGAATAGAAATATTCCATGTTCTTGCAAATTCCGCAACCGCTTTTGAGGCATCAGGCCCCGCCAACATTGGGGGGATGGGGTTGTTCAGGGGCGACTACAATAGCGTCTGCGCCGCCTGGCGCAATGCTGAGACTGCAAAAAGACAGATAGCTTGAGCGGCACCGGACGGCCGATGGCAGCGCGTCCTATGTTGCCGGTATTGCTGGCAGCGCCAGCGAAGAGATAAAAACAAGGAAGGCATACGTATCCGGTGATACGGCCGGGCTTCAAACCCGGAGGGGGGGGTGCCAGTCACTCCCGGGTAGGTTCGACTCCTGCTGCCTTCCGCCATTGAATTCGGCTTTCCAGGCTATCCAGCGCCAGCACAACATCCGCAGCAGTGGGCGACTTGCCGACATCGCCCAGATTGATGATTTGCGGCGACCAGTTGCCCTCAGTCTTCCAACGTGGAGAATCACAATACAGCTCAATGGTTGGGCGGTAAAAAGCGGCTGCGATATGGGTCAGGCCGGTGTCGACCCCAATCACCAATGCAGCGCGCTGGGCCAGCAGCACGGCCTCCATCAACGGCAGCCGAGGCAGCACACGGGCATTGCTCATCTGGCTCGCCAATTGCTCGGCAACGCGCTTCTCGGCATCGCTGCCCCACGGCAGCAAAACCAGCCAGCCACGTTCTGCCAGCCAACCTGCTATCTGCATCCAATGGGAGACCGGCCATTGTTTTTCTGCCCGTGCGGTGCCATGAAAAAAAACAGCATACGGCTGATCCGGCATCCACGCAGGCAGATCTGCCGCGCGCATTGATGGCATCTGCATATTGAAATCAGCGACACCATCCACCGTATAGCCGAGCGCTGCGGCGGCAACCTGGCGGGCCCGCAGCACCGCATAGGTACGCAGGCCAACCGGCACGCTCTTGGTATGAAACAAGCGTGACAGCGGTTCATAACCAGACCCCTCTGTTGCATTCGCCAATCCAACACGATGGCCGCCGGGCGCAAGGCGCGCCATCCGCATCACGATGCTGGTTTTCAACAAGCCCTGGGTATCGAAGATGAGGTCGTAAGCATCGCGTTTCAGTTGTTGCCGGAAATCCGATATCTCGGCAAGCGTGGCGGCAGAGAACAAGCTTTTACGCCAGCGCCGCAACGCAATCGGGATCATCCGGCGCACTTCGGGATTCATCTGCACCAGACTGCCGTAACCCTCTTCGACCACCCAGTCGATATTGGCATCGGGATAATGACGGCGGATATCCGACACCATCGGCATGTTGTGCACAACGTCTCCCAATGAAGAGACGCGGACGATGAGAATGTTCAAACGGCTTCGCTTCGACAGAAAATTAGAAGGGCAAGACAGCGTCCGGCTTGGCAGCCAGGATAACGCGCTTGAATTCAGACTGGATACGCGCCAGGGCTGCTTCAGACTCCGCCTCGAAACGCATTACCACGACCGGGGTAGTGTTGGAAGAACGGACCAGGCCGAAGCCGTCTGCGTACTCAACCCGCAATCCATCAATCGTGATGATGTTCTCGGCACCGCCAAAATCTGCGTCACTTTGCAGTTTTGCGATCAAAGCGAAGTTCTCTCCCTCGGCCAGCATCAGATGCAATTCAGGTGTGCTGGTCGATTGCGGCAATGCGTTCAACACTGCCGAAGGATCGCTTTCGCGGCTTAGCAATTCAAGTAGGCGTGCACCCGCATACATGCCGTCGTCAAACCCGTACCAGCGATCCTTGAAGAAAACGTGACCGCTCATTTCACCACCGAGCGGTGCGCCGGTCTCGCGCATCTTGGCTTTGACCAGCGAATGGCCGGTCTTCCACATCAACGGCTTGCCGCCGCGCTGCGCTATCCAGGGAGCCAGATGGCGTGTGCATTTAACGTCATACAAAATCTCGCGCCCCGGATTGCGCGTCAGCACATCCGCAGCAAACAACATCAGTTGCCGGTCCGGATAAATGATTTGTCCATCCTTGGTGACGACACCAAGACGATCACCATCGCCATCGAACGCCAGCCCTAATTCAGCGTCCGAATTTTGCAAAGCGCGAATCACATCCTGCAAGTTTTCTGGATGAGCAGGATCAGGATGATGATTCGGGAAAGTACCGTCAACCTCGCAAAACAGCTCTTGCACCTCGCAACCGAGTGCGCGATACAACTCGCCGGCAAAAGCCCCGGCAACACCGTTGCCGCAGTCGACCACGATTTTCATCGGGCGCGCCAGTTTGGTATCGCCGATAATGCGCTGCAAATACGCATCCTTGATGTCGTGCTGGCGATAGCTGCCGCGTAGGGCCGCTACGGTTGCCTTGGTGCTGCCGCCGGCAATTGCCTGATAAAGCTGCTGGATAGTCTCACCATAAATCGCCTCACCAGCCAGGACCATCTTGAAACCGTTGTAATCCGGCGGGTTATGACTGCCGGTAACCATGATGCCGGATTGCGCACCGAGAACGTGAGTCGCAAAGTACACCATCGGCGTCGCCACCAGCCCCAGATCCACAACATCGACACCTGCGTCCTGCAAACCGGACGCCAGGGCGGCGGCAAGTTCGGGGCCCGACAAACGGCCATCTCTGCCGATAATGACTGTTTTCTCGCCTTTGAGGCGGGCGGCGATACCGAAAGCACAGCCAATCTGGCGAGCGATTCCGGCGTCTAACGCGCCACCGACTATCCCACGGATGTCATAAGCTTTAAAAATCGATTTGGAAAGTTGCAGCATAATTTTTTGTATCGGCAAAATGGCTAGTCGCGCGGAACGCAGTAACGAACATGACGTTCTCGCTCAAGCGGATATACAGGAAACGCTCAAAAACCAAATGGGCAGCAACCTGAGGGCAGGCGCTTGCCCAATTGGCTAGTCACAATCCCGAAAAACACTGTCGACAGAACAAGAACAGTGAGTTGCAGAACCTTCTTTAGACGCGTATGGTAGAGGGTGTGCTGGATTTTGTGTAAACGGAATTTCGTTTAATTCGGCTTCATCCGTTCTTCAAACTGGATAGTGAAGCGGTTAAGTGCTCCCTTCCAG
>NZ_JBIIVN010000061.1:0-13290 GCF_044339385.1 Collimonas sp.
CGTGCTTTGGTATGGGCCGAGTCGGTCGTAATTGGAACCTGCCAGCCAGCATACGAAACCGCCGGCTTACCGATCGCTTGCAATGCCATTGCCAGCAATGCTACTGAAACCTGTTCGCCGGTAGATGCCAGCATGTCAATTTCACGCGGGTCGGGCTGAGCGCTAATTTCCTTAGCCAAGCCCAATAAGCGGTTGGTTTCACCGGACATCGCGGAAGGTACCACGACAATTTGGTGGCCAGCGTCATGCCACTTGGCGACGCGCTTGGCGACATTTTTGATGCGCTCGGTCGAGCCCATCGAAGTGCCGCCGTATTTGTGAACGAATAAAGCCATAGGGAGTGATAAGTGGAGTGGACGCAGTGCGGGGTTAAAATAAAAATAACCCTTAAATGTACCCCCATCAGCCCCTTATAACAAGTAGGTTACAAAGCCAATTGCGCATATTGCGTGGATAACAAATTAACCAACGACACGCTTCCTCAGTAGCAACGGATCGGCTTGCCAACGCAAGCCGATATGGGGCCCGGGGCCGGTGGCAAGGCTATGGCAATCGAAACCGATGCCAGTGGCGAACAGAATCTGCTTGCCGCTGCCGACCAACGGCAGAGATTCGCGCTCCCAGGCCGGAATATCGAACGCCTGATAATGATGTTTGAGGCTTTTTGTCGGCCGGTTGAAGGCAAGTTTAATACGCTCGCCACCCGAACGATATTGAATTTGCAACGATTGCTGGCGCAACCAGCCAGCATCAACACCCTGCTCCGCCGGCTCGAAATGCAAGACACCGCCGAATTCGGCAAAACGTAGTTCAGTTTCACCGCTCCAACGAAAAGCCCGCGGCATGACTTCGGAACGATCGATGTCGTCGCACGGCGTCAGAAACACGCGATTCCTGTGACGACGGATATGGCAATCGGGATGCGTCACGCACAATTGCGCATCGGCCTTCGCTGCCAGCAACTGCTGCCGCATTTCGCTCAGCCAGGCGCTGGAGGGCATGCGCAATCCATGCAGCCCAAACCAATAGCGGAGCAGATTATCGATGCGCTCGCCGCTTAACCTGCGTAAGGGCTCGAGATCGATGCAGTCGCCGTCGGCACAAACCGCCAAGTCTTGCGCCGCCAGCTCCACCAGCAAGCGCTGGGTTGACTGCATATGTCCGGCACTGCGCGAAAAGCGCTCCTGAAAGCCGGCGAAATATTGCGCGAGCAGCGGCATCACTTGCTGACGCAAGGCATTGCGGGCGTAGTGCGGATCGTGATTCGACTCGTCGTCAACGCAGTCAAGCTTCTCTTCGACGGCATACCGCTCCAGCGCCGCGCGCGACATCTTTAACAACGGCCGCGCCATCAACAGATCGGCATGGCCGAGCAAATCTGGCGCAGCATTCCAGGTGTCCATGCCGGACAAACCTGCCGCACCAGAACCACGCAACAATTGCAGCAGCACGGTTTCAGCCTGGTCGTCGAGATGATGTGCGGTGAGCAGTAATGGTACTTGATGCTCCAGGCACATTGCGCCTAGCGCTGCGTAGCGGGCGATACGAGCAGCCTCTTCGACGCCATTTTTGTCGCTGTCGCGCAACGCCACCCGACGGCTATCGAACACCACGCCGCGCGCAGCCGCTTGCTCGGTGCAATGCGCCAGCCAGTTGTCGGCATTGGCGCTGATGCCGTGATGTACGTGGAAAGCAAATAGCGTAATGCCGCGCGCTGCGGCGTAGCGCGCGGCCACATGCAGCAGGACGGTGGAATCTAACCCACCGCTATAGGCAACTGCCAAGCGCGAGAGGCCTGATTGAACCGGAGCCGCCTGCGCTACAACCTTTGCCAGCACAGTTTCGAAGTACTCGGGGATGCTTGTTGCCTGGATATTTTTTGACACGCTTATCGACACATTACTCCGTTGCCAGTACTTCCTTGAATTTGCCGTAGCTCATCAATTTTTCATGGCGTGCTGCCAACAAATCCTTGGTCTTGACACCCTGGAACTGGCGCAGCGTATCGACCAAGGCGCGCTTTAGCAACGAAGCCATCTGCTTTGGATCGCGATGCGCGCCGCCCAATGGTTCGGTGACGATCTTGTCGATCAGACCAACCGCTTTCAAACGATGCGCGGTCAGACCCAACGCATCGGCGGCATCGGCGGCACGTTCGGCAGTTTTCCACAAAATTGAGGCGCAACCTTCCGGCGAAATCACCGAATAAGTCGCATATTGCAGCATCAGCACAGCATCGCCCACGGCAATCGCCAGCGCGCCGCCGGAGCCGCCTTCACCGATGATGGTGGCGATCAGTGGCACTTTCAGTTCTGCCATCGCGTACAGATTGTGGCCGATCGCTTCCGATTGCCCGCGCTCTTCAGCATCGATGCCTGGAAATGCACCTGGGGTGTCGACAAAGGTAAAAATCGGCAAGCCGAATTTTTCGGCAACCTTCATCAGCCGCAACGCCTTGCGATAGCCTTCAGGCTTCGGCATACCGAAGTTGCGCAGCGCGCGCTCCTTGGTGTCGCGCCCCTTTTGGTGGCCGATGACCATACAAGCCTGACCATTGAAACGTGCCAGGCCGCCGACGATCGACTGGTCGTCAGCATAAGTACGGTCGCCGTGGAGCTCATGGAAATCGGTAAATATTTCATTCACATAGTCCATCGTGTATGGACGTTGCGGATGACGGGAAATCTGGGAAACCTGCCAAGGCGTCAGTTTTGCGTAGATGTCCTTGGTCAGTTGCTGGCTTTTTTTCGACAGACGGTCGATTTCTTCCGAAATATCGACCGCTGAATCGTCCTGGACGAAACGCAGTTCTTCGATTTTGGCATCCAGCTCGGCAATCGATTGTTCGAAGCCGAGAAATGTTGTTTTGCTCATGTTATTTCCTTTGATTACGCCGCCGTTACCGGCCAGCTAATGCATTGCGGGGCGGAGTTTAACCGTTGTCGCCGCGCGACGAACCACCCGCTTTCAATTCATCAGTCTTGATTCAATATTCTACAGGCACCGGATCCAGGCTGCGCCACAGATACCAGGTTGCCACCGTGCGCCACGGCTCCCAGTTGGCTGACACTTCGCGCGCATCACTGCGAGAAACCGGTTCCCCGGAAAAATAGTTGACGCTAATCCCCTTGAGCAAGCCAAGGTCATCCAAAGGCAAAATATTGGGTCGGAGCAAATTAAATATCAAAAACATCTCCACTGTCCAGCGTCCGATGCCGCGAATCTGGGTCAGATCCGCAATAACTTCCTCATCGTCCATCTCGATCCATTGATCGGCGTGGACGCGTTTTGTCTTGAAATGGTCTGCCAGATCGAGAATATATTCTGCTTTGCGCTTGGACAAACCACATGCTGCCAATTGCTCCGGGCCGGCTTTGAGCACTTGCGCAGGTGTCGATTTTGGACAGATTAACAGAAATTTTTGCCATACAGATTCACCCGCCTTGACCGAAATCTGCTGGCCGACCACGGAGCGTGCCAGCGTGGTAAACGCTTCGCCGCGACCAATCAGGTGCAGATCGCCAAACTGTGGAATCAACTTGCGCATGATACGGTCACGCTTCATCAACTCTACCTTGGCACCCTCCCAATACGCAGGCACAAAAACCCTGGAGTCGACAGCTATCGTTTTTAGCATACGGTTATGCCCTTCGCCATTCGGTTTGACCGCCCGGCCTGTCTTCAAGCAGGATGCCGACGGCTAACAATTCATTGCGAATCCGGTCGGCAGCGGCAAAATCGCGGGCTGCTTTTGCCGCTTGACGCGCTTGGATTTTGAGCTGGATATCTTGCTCCGACAACGCCGCTTCCGCAATCCCATTTACAACAATATCGGCGCCGGCCAGCGCCCGGCCCTTGAGAAAATCTTCTGGTACGCGCTGCAACAAACCCAGCACTCCGGCCAACCCCTTCAACTGACGCGCCGAAGCCGGCGATTTGTCCTTATTGACTTCATTGGCTAAATCGAACAATGCCGAAATCGCCATCGGCGTGTTGAAATCGTCGTTCATCGCCCCGCCAACACGCTGTGCATGCGCCTCTTGCCAATCCAGCGGCAATTGGTCGGCAGGCACCTCCTTCAAGGCCGTGTACAAGCGGGTCAACGCGTTTCTAGCGTCATCAAGATTGGTGTCGGCGTAATTCAATGGGCTACAGTAATGTGCACGCAGAATAAAGAAGCGCACTACCTCGGGGTCGTATTTCTTCAAGACTTCGCGAATCGTGAAAAAATTGCCGAGCGACTTAGACATTTTTTCATTATCGATACGGATAAAACCGTTGTGCATCCAGTAGTTGACGAACTGGTGCCCATGCGCACCCTCTGACTGCGCTATTTCGTTTTCATGATGTGGAAACTGCAGATCCTGACCACCGCCATGAATATCGAACCGTTCACCCAGCAGTTCGCCAGCCATGGCCGAACATTCAATGTGCCAACCAGGCCGCCCCGCCCCCCACTGCGACGCCCACTTTACTTCGTCCGGCTCACTTTGCTTGGCGGCTTTCCATAAAACAAAGTCGAGCGGATCGCGCTTGCCGGTGTTAACGTCGACGCGTTCACCGGGGCGCAAATCGCCGAGCGACTTGCCGGACAACTTGCCGTAACCGGCAAAATCGCGCACTGAATAATTCACATCGCCATCACTGCCCTGGTAGGCAAGGCCGTTGGCTTCCAGCTTCTTGATGAGGGACAGCATCTGCGGCACGAACGCAGTGGCGCGCGGCTCATGATCGGGCCGTTGCACACCGAGCGCCGCCGCATCGTCATCCATCGCCTGGATGAAACGGTTAGTAAGTTGCGAAATCGTCTCGCCGTTTTCCACCGCCCGCCTAATGATTTTGTCGTCAATATCCGTAATATTACGGACGTAGGTGACATCAAAACCGGACTGTCGCAGCCAGCGCCGCACCATGTCGAACACCACCATCACACGGCCGTGACCAAGATGGCAATAGTCATACACAGTCATGCCGCATACGTACATGCGGACCTTGCCAGGTTCGATCGGAGAAAACAGCTGCTTCTTACGCGCCAGCGTGTTATATATTTTCAGGTCGCTCATGGGAAGTTACCGGTTAAGGCGCAGAAGTATTTCACGCTACTCTACACATCCACGCGCTCGTATTATTTTCGGTTGCGCAATATTGGTGCAACAAGGTCGCCAAAACTCTTTTGTCGTGCTTAGTTTGATAAAATGTTGTTTTTCGCCGCAGTATATCACTGCTCAATATCACTGCTCAAATGCGAAATCGCATCACTTAATCGAAGGAATTTTATGCCAGCATCTCTGCGTTTGTCGCGCCGCAAGTTCACATCCGCCTTTGTTTCGATAGTCACTGCTGCAACCCTTACAGCTAGCCCGATGCTGGTCAGCGCAGCCGGTCTGCCGCATGTTCTGTTAAAAACGAACATGGGCGATATCGTCCTCGAACTCAACTCGGAAAAGGCCCCAAAGACTGTCAAGAATTTCCTCGGCTACGTCAAAAGCGGGCATTATAACGGTACGATTTTCCATCGGGTGATCGATGGCTTCATGATCCAGGGCGGTGGCATGACCAAGGAAATGATCGAGAAGCCCGCCCCTAACAAGGTTGAGAACGAGGCCAGGAACGGCTTGAAGAACACACCTTACAGCGTCGCCATGGCACGCACAGCGGATCCGCAATCGGCCGGCGCGCAGTTCTTTATCAACGTCAACGACAATGAATTCCTCAACTATCCCGGCCGTGACGGCTGGGGTTATGCAGTATTCGGCAAGGTAATCAAGGGCACCGACGTGGTCGACAAAATCAAGAAAGTCAAAACCGCCTATCAGGATGTACCCACCACACCTGTCATCATCGAATCGGCTACCTTGCTCAACTAAATATTATTCACAACAAATAACCCATTAAATTAATCAATCATTTAAACCAAAGATAGGAAATCTCATGGCTGTCATCCTCACCACAAACCACGGCAACATCAAAATCGAACTGGACGCTGAAAAAGCGCCGAAGACAGTAGAAAATTTCCTCTCCTATGTCAACGCGGGTCATTACAACGGCACGATTTTTCACCGCGTGATTCCCGGCTTCATGGTCCAGGGCGGCGGCTTCGAACCTGGCATGAAGCAAAAACCAACCAACGACCCGGTCGAAAATGAAGCCAAGAACGGCCTCAAGAACGAGCCGTACACATTGGCCATGGCGCGCACTTCGGCACCGCATTCGGCATCCGCCCAGTTTTTTATCAACGTCAAGAACAACAGCTTCCTCGACTACCCAGGTCAGGACGGCTGGGGCTACTGCGTATTCGGCAAAGTGATCGAAGGTCAAGACATTGTCGACAAGATCGAAGGCGTCAAGATCACACGCACCGGCATGTTTGCCGATGTGCCGGTAGATGACGTCGTGATTGAAAAAGCGGAAGTCGTCGCTTAATAAGTCGTCGCGTAATCATTGCCATATCGCTTATCGCCACCCAATGACAGCAACAATCCCGACCATGCCAGCGCCGCCGCCCGTGGTTGCGCTCTTCATCTCCGACCTGCATTTGCAGGCGACGCATCCGCGTACGACTCAGGCCTTCCTGGATTTTTTACAGGGCCAGGCCACACGTGCCCAGCAGCTCTATTTGCTGGGGGATCTGTTTGAGTACTGGGCTGGCGACGACGATCTGGAAACGCCATACAACCGCCAGATTGCTGAAGCGATCCGGCAAGTCAGCGACGCCGGCGTCCAGGTATTCTGGATTGCCGGCAACCGCGACTTTCTCGTTGGCGATACGTTTGCTCTGGCGGCAGGCCTGACCTTGCTGCCCGACCCATCAGTGATCAATGTGGCAGGAAGACGCATAGCGCTTGCGCATGGCGATGCCCAATGCACCGATGATCTGGCCTACATGCAATTCCGCCAGCAAGTACGTCAGCCGCAATGGCAGCAGCAATTTCTAGCGCTGCCACTGGCGCAGCGCAAACCCATCATCGCTGGCGTGCGCAAAGAAAGCCAGGAAGAGCAGCGTCACAAGTCGATGGAAATCATGGACGTCAACGGTGCGGCCGTCAATGCACTATTCGATAAGACTGCCACTAATATTCTGATCCACGGCCATACCCATCGTCCCGCGCGCCACAAGAGCGGCAACGACGATACTGCCAGGATTCGTTATGTACTGCCAGACTGGGAATACGACGTTAGAACCCAGCGCGGAGGCTGGATCGCCATTGACGCCGACGGCGCGATTAGGCGGTTTGGATTTGACGGCCAGGAACTGATCGATTGAAATAAACGCCAGACCGGGTCTAGCTGGGCAATCCGATCCTGGCTGCCTGCCCTCAACACTGCAGCACTACCTGACATGGCGTCGGCTATCGCCTGCTGCTCCAAGACTTCCTCGCCAGCCAGCAAATGTGCATAGCGCGGCTCTTTGGTGCCGGGAGCCTTGGTCAGACGCGCCACCAACGGCGGATATTTACCGATTAGAAACTGCAGCGCCACCTCCACCTCAGCTACTGTGGCAAACTCATGCAGACGACCGCAGCGGCTACGCAACTCGCCGGCGGTCTGGATGCCGCGTAGCATCAGCGTGGTCAATACTGCCAGCTTGTCTTGCTCCAAAAGCCATTTGACCCGCATCCGGTGCTCGTACTTGGGCACCCGGGCACCAGCCTGGTTGACTGCGACCACCAGCTTACGCTGCATCAGGCGCTGCAAAATATCGAGCACTGTCGGCTCGGCAATCGACATCACCGGGTCGCGGCTCGACAATTGGTTGCAGCCATTGACCAAGGCGTTCAGGGATAGCGGATAACTATCCGGCGTCAGCGCTTCTTTCTCCGCCAGCACGGCAAGCGCGCGGATTTCAAACGGATCGAGAAAGGGGTCGAGTAACGGATTGACTAACGGATCAATACCAGTATTCTCTCCTGCGGGAATAACACTCACGTCTTGACTCATTGCGTTCTCTCCTTACACGCGACGCTACTCGACCAACTTGTTCAGTTGATCTGGATTAAATTTTTCCAATTCAGGCAAACCATCGCAAGCAATGCCGGATTTATCCAACACCGCGATGATGCGGGCGATCTGATGCTCCTGCATCGCCGCATTGTCGATCAAGCCATGCAATGCTTTGGACAACGGATCGTCCCCGTTGGGAGTGACGCCGTAGGCAGCAAACATGCGCGCGGCAGACTCATCCTTGCTGCTATTGCTATCCTTTAACACTATCCGCGCCGGATTACCGACCGCGGTCGCTCCGGGCGGCACCGCTTTCACCACCACCGCATTGGACCCGACCTTGGCCCCCTCACCGACCGTGAAGCCGCCCAACACCTTGGCACCGGCGCCGATGATGGCGCCGCGGGCTAATGTCGGATGGCGTTTGGCGCCTTTGTTCAGCGACGTACCGCCGAGCGTGACGCCTTGATAAATGGTGCAATCGTCGCCGACTTCAGCGGTCTCGCCAATCACTACGCCAAAACCATGGTCGATGAAAACGCGACGGCCGATAGTGGCGCCTGGATGGATTTCAATTCCAGTCAAGGTACGGGCGATATGCGAAATAAAACGGCCAAGCCATTTGCAGCCGTTGTGCCAGCAATGGTGCGCCCAGCGATGCAAGATGATCGCATGTAATCCGGGGTAACAGGTCAGCACTTCCCACTCGGTGCGAGCGGCGGGATCGCGCGCCATGATGTTGGCAATGTCTTCACGAATGCGGCTGAACATAGGGGTGTCAATTGAATACGAAGGCGTAATGGTATTCCAAATTACGCCTGCCGTCTTTAATGCGAAAGGCCGGAAGCGGGCCAAAAATGGGCTGAAAACGGATCGGGATTGCCCGAAACTCAGGCCGCTGATGCAGCGCTGTCTGGCGGCGTATTATTGCGGACGTTGCTGCCAGGCAGGGTCAACAACCCTTAACCATGCGCTGGCGCCGGGCTTCGTACAGACAAACACCAGAGGCGACCGAGACGTTCAGACTCTCGACAGAACCGAACATCGGCACGTTCACCAGTACATCGCAAGTTTCGCGCGTCAAGCGGCGCATGCCCTCGCCTTCGGAGCCCATGACAATCGCCGCCGGGGTCGAAAAATCAGCCTCGTACAGGCCTTTTTCACCATCCTCATCAGTGCCGATGAGCCAAATCTCCCGCTCTTTCAATTCGCGCAGAGTACGCGCCAGATTGGTCACGGTAATGTAAGGCACGGTTTCAGCGGCACCACTAGCAACTTTGGCCGCGGTAGCGTTGAGGCCCACCGCACGATCTTTTGGAGCGATCACCGCATGCGCGCCCGCGCCGTCGGCAACCCGCAGGCAAGCCCCCAGATTGTGCGGATCTGTGATGCCATCAAGGATCAACAGCAGCGGCGGACCGACAATTGCGTCCAGCAGCTCATCGAGATTACGCGCCAGCGATAACTCTCCGGCTTTGGCGACAACACCTTGATGGCGACGCGTGCCGACGATATTCGACAAACGCTGGTCATCTACAGGAATCACACGTACACCCGCGGCTTTCGCTGCGTGCAGCAAATCCTGCATGCGACGATCAACGCGGCTGGCATCCACATATATCTCATCGACCGACGACGCTTCATGACGAATACGCGCGGTGACGGCGTGAAAACCGAAAATCATTTTACTTTTCATATTCTTCTATCTACCTGACTCTATCTGCTAACTCTCTACTAACTATCTGCTAATTTTTTACGATCTTTTACGCTTGCTCGACTTCGCGAAGGCCTTTGGCGCACGCGATTTTTCTGTACTTGCAGGCGTCTTCACGGCCTTGCCAGCCTTGGCCTTCTTGGCCTGGGTCAGCTTGCTACCAACGCCAGCGGCACCAGTCGTCTTGGCAGCAGTGGTGACCTGCGAAGTTTTTTTAGGTGACGCAGTTTTCGCACCGGACTTGGTGCCGGCCTTGATTTTTGCTCCGCGGCCCTGTTCGCTATCAGCCCGACGCGCCTCGTTTTTGAGGACGGTCTTGATGCCCGGCTCATTGACCAGACGCAGATCAATCTTGCGTGCATCGAGATCGACACGGCTAACCTGCACCGTGACGCGGTCGGTCAATTGATAGCGGATGCCGGTGCGCTCACCGCGCAACTCATGACGTGCCTCGTCGTACTGGAAGTAGTCGGCACCAAGTTCCGTCACATGCACCAGGCCTTCGATGTAGAGAGCGTCTAGCTGAACAAAAATACCGAAAGTAGCAACACCGGAAATCACGCCGGTGAACTCCTCGCCCAACTTGTCGCGTATGAAATAGCACTTGAGCCATGCTTCGACATCGCGCGACGCTTCATCCGCGCGCCGCTCATTGGCCGAGCAGTGCACGCCGAGCGCTTCCCAGATGGCCAGGCTGCCTTCGTTCTTTTTCTTGCCGGCTGCTTTATCTTCGGCCTGCTTCTTGCGACCGGCGGGCGACAGCATGGTGTTCAACGCACTGGTATCGAGTTCCTTCGGATCGTAGCGCTTGCCCTGGAGGATCGCCTTGATGGTGCGGTGCGTGAGTAAATCCGGATAGCGGCGGATCGGGCTGGTGAAATGCGCATAGGATTCATACGACAAGCCGAAGTGACCGATGTTCTCAGGGCTGTAGGCCGCTTGCTGCATCGAGCGCAGCAGCATGGTTTGCAACAGCAACGCGTCAGGACGCGCTTTGATTTTTGGCATCAGTTCGGCGTAGTCGGAGGCGGACGGTGTATCGCCGCCAGCCAGCGTCAATCCGACCTGCTTGAGAAAGGTACGCAAGACCGCGAGCTTTTCTTTGGTCGGATGAGCGTGGATACGGAACAGGCCGGGATGTTTATGGCGCTCCATCAAGTCAGCGGCGCAAACGTTGGCCGCCAACATGCATTCCTCAATGAGCTTGTGGGCATCGTTGCGGGTGCGCGGTAGAATTTTCTCGATCTTGCCGGCAGCATTGCAGACGATGTAGGTTTCGGTGGTTTCGAAATCAATCGCGCCACGTGCCTGGCGCGCCTGCAACAACGCATGAAACACTTCATACAGATGCAGCAGATGCGGCACCAGACCCGGACGTTTGGCCGCTTCCGGCCCTTTGGCATTACCCAGAATCGCCGCAACCTCCGTGTACGTCAGGCGGGTGGCGGAGTGAATCACTGCCGGATAGAATTGATAAGCCTTGATCTCACCTTTTGTAGTGATTACGGCATCGCACACCAGCGTCAGACGATCGACATCGGGGTTAAGCGAACACAACCCGTTAGAGAGTTTTTCCGGCAGCATCGGGATCACCCGGCGCGGAAAATACACCGAAGTACTGCGTTCCAGCGCATCCACATCGAGCGCGTCGTTGGGCTTGACGTAGTGACTGACGTCGGCAATGGCGACAATCAGACGATAACCGTTGGCACGACCAATTTTTACCGGCTCGCAATACACGGCATCGTCGAAATCGCGTGCGTCTTCGCCGTCGATGGTAACCAGGGGCACATCGCGCAAATCGACACGGTCAGCCAGGTCGGCAGCACGTACTTCACCCGGCAGCTTGGCTGCCATTTTTTTGGCAGCTTCGGAAAATTCGTGCGGCACACCGTACTTGCGTACCGCGATTTCAATTTCCATTCCAGGATCGTCAATATCGCCCAGGATCTCGACGATCTTGCCGACCGGTTGACTGTAGCGCGAAGGCTGTTCGGTCAGCTCAACACTCACCACCTGCCCAGTCTTGGCCTTGCCCGGCGAACCTGCGAGGATGATATCCTGGCCGATACGCTTGTCTTC
The DNA here is from genome assembly GCF_044339385.1 of Collimonas sp. Taxonomy (NCBI): domain Bacteria; kingdom Pseudomonadati; phylum Pseudomonadota; class Betaproteobacteria; order Burkholderiales; family Oxalobacteraceae; genus Collimonas; species Collimonas sp. The sequence continues at coordinate 11,738 of NZ_JBIIVN010000061.1, forward strand.
GGGCGCAATCACCCAGACCCCGTTTTCATTGAGCAAACGGCCGATCACATGGGTATTGGCGCGTGCCACCACCTCGACAATCGTGCCCTCGGGGCGCCCGCGGCGGTCGGTGCCGGCAATACGCGCCTGAACCCGGTCGCCATGCAGCACTTTCTGCATTTCCTTTTCTGGCAGAAACACGTCATCGCCGCCAGCATCAGGAATCAAGAAGCCAAAACCGTCACGATGGCTGCTGACACGGCCTTCGATAAAAGCAGGCGAATTGGTCAATTTGTAGATGCCGCCGCGATCCGGCTTGATCTGGCCATCACGCTCCATAGCATTGAGACGGCGCGTCAACCCATCCATTTCATCGGGCTTGACATTGAGTGCAGCAGCGAGAGCGGCAACGTTTTGCGGTTCGGTCGAGGTCCGCAGAAGGCCGAGAATTTCCTCTCGGCTGGGGATTGTGTAGGAATATTGGCTCAAGAGGCTATTTTCAACAGATTGTTATTCAACAAGGCTCTTAGTGTAACGGAGGATTATGACTTTTTCCTAACCAAGCAACTTTATATATTACCTATAGCGTTATCTCCGCCTCTTTACTGCAGCATGCCGGTTGACATATTTTTTTAATCGCCTATAGTCTCGCTCTCTCAACAAGCCCACGTGGCGGAATTGGTAGACGCGCATGGTTCAGGTCCATGTGCCGCAAGGTGTGGGGGGGGTTCGAGTCCCTCCGTGGGCACCATATACCATAGACTAGACCCTTTTCGGGGTCTAGCTCTCCGCAAGTTTCACTGCACATTCACTACACGTCAAGTCAAGTCACACACAAACGCTAAAGAGCGAGCGTTGGCGATTGTAGTGAAAATCCAGGCTTCATTTCTCCCCTTTATATTTTTGCGTGACATCTCCGGCGGCAGCGCACAGCCGTGCGCTGCCGAATCATGGCAAGCCGATGATCGTTGCTGCTTTGGCTGAACCGCGGAGAAAGGATTGATCTGCACCTTGAGGGAATTGACGGCGGCGTCGGACCGGATATTGACATCAATAACCTGATAAAAAGCATTGCCAGTATCGGCAATATCCCAGGTGGCGAGGATGACGTGATAGCCGCTGCGATTTATCGGGATATCGCAAGTATGGGTCACGCGGGTGCCGCTAGACGGCCTGAAGCCGCCGTTGGCAATACAGAAAGGCTGCGCATCGAATGCCGAGCGGCTCAATGGTTCGCCCTGATGCCAACCCTGCCTGGTCAGGTAATAGCGCCAATCCTGAGTCTGGTGGCCGGCCGTAAAGTACCAGACAAACTTGTTTTGGCCGGACGCTACATCACTCCTCTTCCAACGCGTCGAAGTCTGCGCATTCAATTCAGTAAACTGCGCCAGCCCACCGCCGGCAATCGTGCCATCCGCCGGTCCGGCAGCAGGAAAGCCCTTTGTCCTGTTACGGCTGACCGAAAATTGACCCAGCAAAGGGCATAGTGCTGATTCAAAATTGACCCAGGTGTTCTACTTGCCCTGTCTAATTTTTAGGCAGGAGATATAAGGTGATCACCATGGAAATGTTAG
>NZ_JBIIVN010000223.1:0-2947 GCF_044339385.1 Collimonas sp.
CAGCATTCGACGCTTGGCTATCGTTCACCCTGCCAGTATTTAGATGACTGGCTCACTGAGCAACATCAGGAAAAACAGGCGGCATAAAAGCCACCTGTTGGAAGACGAAAAATCGAGGGAAGCTCAAGGATTGAACTCCAAAATTGCAACTATACAAAAACGCGCCTGCGGATTCAGAAACCGTGACAACTTCAAGATCGCCGTCTACTTCCACTGTGGCGGACTTGACCTGTATCCGGTTTCAATGACCCACAGAAAAGTCGGATGAATCACTTAATTATTAACAGGCTCTAATTTTTTGCGCCCGAACTTGGCGATAGCAACCATCGATAGGGCAATGACAAAAAATCCGATCAGCAGCATGAACGCATTTAGCATCACTCGCGCGTAGCCAAGGTTCGTCACATTGAGGAAAGGATAGGGATAAAATCCCGACGCGCTTCCTCTGGCCATAGCCACAATAAAGTATCCGAGTGGATAAATCATCCAGAGCAGGCTATGCCTCGCCTGCAAGCCGTCCTTTGCCACATAAAGCAGCCAGTAAAGCGTAAATAAAAGCGGCACTGCCGAATGCAAGCCTTCATCGGCCAGCCGGTGCAGCCCGGTGAACGGGGCATGGTTGCGCAACAGGATGTTGTAACCCAGGCCAACAATGATGGTATAAAACGCCAGCGCCGTCAGCCCCCCGGGGGGGCGCGCCAAAAACCGGGCGACTGCTGAGCCGGGAATCAGCAGCACGACCGTACTGCAAACAGCGATCAGGATATTGGTCAGGATCGTCAAATAACCGAACATGCGCCAGACCGCCTCGACGTATGTCATGCCTTGCGAGAGCAGCAACGGGATCGAGATCGAGAACTGCGCAATCAGCGCAAACCAGCAAACAGCGGCGATCAATGCCAGCAATAGCTGGGGGGCGATGGGAGAAGTCCTGTTCATGGTCAGATTGCGTAATCTAAAAAAGATCGGGGCACAACGTCGTGAAGTCAGGCGTTACACAATGCGTTGACCGGCGCTCAGCATTCGCTCGACATAGCGCGCAATCAGATCAACTTCCAGATTGACTTGCTTGCCGGCTTGCAGATGCTTCAATGCGGTCACTTCAATCGTGTGCGGAATCAGATTGATCGAAAAAAGGCAACCATCGGCGACGTCCTCAACACGATTGACCGTCAACGAAACACCGTTGACAACGATCGACCCTTTATACGCGAAGTATTTGGCCAGATCGCGCGATGCCTTGATTACCAGCTCCCAGGATTCGCCGACTGGTTCAAATTTCTGCACTTGCCCCAAGCCATCAACGTGCCCTGAAACCAGGTGGCCGCCAAGGCGGTCTGCCAGCGTCAACGCTTTTTCCAGATTGATTTCGCCGATGGCATCGAGGCCGACGGTGCGGTTCAGGCTTTCACGCGAGACATCGACTTCAAAACTGCCGGAAGTCTTTTCAACTACGGTCATGCAAGCGCCGTTCAATGAAATCGAATCGCCCAGCGCGACATCTGCGAGCGGCAAGCCACCGGCATCGACGACTAGCCGGACGCCAACATCAACCCCTTCACCAAGTGGTTTAACGGAAGTAATTTTCCCAATCGCGGCGACAATACCTGTAAACATGATAGAAATATAAAAAATTAATGGAATCGTGCAAGGATACGCAAATCCTCGCCTACCTGCTTGATCTCGTGGAATTTCAGCGAAAATTTGTCTTGCGGCGTTGTCAGCGCCGGTAGATCGAACATGCTGCGTCCGTCGCCCAATATCGCCGGTGCCAGATAGATCAACAATTCGTCGACGCACCCCGCACTGATGAGCGAGGCATTCAGCTTGGAACCGGCTTCGACATGCAGTTCGTTGATCTGGCGCCTGCCCAGCTCAGTGATCACTTGCGGCAGATCAACCTTGCCGCCAGAATTCGGCGACACCACCACTTCAGCCCCCCTTTGTGCCAGCTGTGCCTGCTTGTGCATATCAATGACTGCAGAAAAGATCAGATTACCGCCCCCTGCCAGGACCTTTGCGTCCGGATTGATACTTAATTTACTATCAACAATCACCCGCAGCGGCTGACGCACCAAAGGCATCGTGCGCACCGAACGCACCGTCAGTTGGGGATTATCCTCCCTGACCGTGCCTATACCGGTCAGAATGGCAGCGGCGCGGGCGCGCCACATGTGGCCATCATCACGTGCCGCTTGCGAGGTAATCCATTGGCTCTGGCCATTATGCAGCGCGGTCTTGCCATCGAGACTGGCAGCCACTTTCAGGCGCACCCATGGCTTGCCGGACTGCATACGGGTAAAAAAACCAATATTCAGTTCGCGCGCCAGCACTTCCAACACGCCCGACTCGACAGTGATGCCCGCTGCTTGCAAACGCGCCATACCTTGTCCGGCGACCAGCGGATTGGGATCGACCGTCGCCACCACTACCTTGGCTACGCCGGCACGCACCAGAGCATCGGCACATGGCGGGGTGTGGCCGAAATGACTGCACGGCTCCAGCGTGACGTAGACAGTGGCACCGCGTATGTCATGGCCTTTGGCCGTGGCATCTGCGATAGCCTCGATCTCGGCATGGTTGCCACCCGGCGGTTGGGTGAATCCTTCACCAATAACCTGCCCATCCTTGACGATGACGCAGCCAACGGCGGGATTAGGCGCACAGGAGAACAGACCGTTTTCAGCAAGCCGCAACGCTTGCGACATCAGCATTTCAACCTCGGTCATGGGATAAGCGTGAAATTCATAGAGGAGCAATCAGAAAGGTAACATGCTGTGATTGTACAAAATATGACGGCGCAGACGCTAACGAAAGCATCATGGGGTGTTGGCGCTAATTGAATCTTGACCCAGCCTGCTGATCGAAATGTGACCCAGGGCTGGTCGCTGCGTTTTGAGTTAGCAGCTGTGGATAAGTCTATCAAACAGTTGGTGTTGAAGCACTC
>NZ_JBIIVN010000224.1:0-2943 GCF_044339385.1 Collimonas sp.
TGAACACCGGCCCCTGATGAAAGACAAAGCTGGTCTTTTCGCGATCAAACACGGAAATTCCGACGACATCAGCCGGCAGCAGGTCGCTGGTGAATTGCAGGCGATTAAAGCGTAACCCGAGTGAAATAGCCAACGCGTGAGCCAAGGTAGTCTTGCCGACACCAGGCACATCCTCAATCAGTAAATGGCCGCCCGCCAGCAGGCATACCAGCGCCTGCCGGATTTGGTGTTCTTTGCCGACGACGACCTGGCTGACCTGTTTTGCAACTGCATGGATTTTTGCGAACATGGGGTTTTCTGTGGCCCTGTTGAATGGTGCTGCAATCTGGAGAATGAATCATACAAACTTCTTTGAAGTTAACCTAGTTCCTTTGGGAGCGGGGAAAAGTTTTAGTTGGGCGGCTTGATTTCGGCCGAGACAAACTACCAAGCATGGTGTTGGCATACCCCCTTTCTTGGGTACACTATGCATGGATTAAATGGAGCAGGCTTAAGTACACGGCTCAATTACCAGGCCCGGCGTCAACGCAGTCATACATTTCAGAAAGGCCTTTGGCGAAATCAAGTGACTACTGCTTTTTATACGCATCCTGATTGCAAACTGCATGAGATGGGTTCATGGCACCCGGAATCGCCGGCCAGGCTGCAGGCGATCGAGGACCAGTTGATCGCCAGCCGGATTGCTTCGCTGCTGGATTGCCGTCACGTGCCGCTGGCACAGGAGAGCGATCTGGAGTGGGTGCACAGCGCGACGATGATAGCTCTGGTACGCGAGCACAGCCTGGCGCTGGCTGGTACCTCCGGCTGTTACCCGCTGGATGCGGATACTCTGCTCAACGGCCATAGCTGGCAGGCGGCGTTGCGTGCGGCCGGTGCTGCGCTGGCCGCGACCGATGCGGTGATCGCGGGCGAAATCGACAATGCATTTTGCGCGATCCGTCCACCGGGGCACCACGCAACGTCGACCACATCGATGGGATTTTGCCTCTTCAATAACGTTGCGGTGGCGGTGCGCCATGCGTTGGAAGTGCATGGTCTGGAACGGGTCGCGATAGTCGATTTTGATGTTCATCATGGTAACGGCACCGAGGAAATATTCGCGCACGATCCGCGGGTGCTGATGGTCAGCTTCTTCCAGCACCCGCTGTACCCGTTCAGCGGTAACTACAGCGCAGGCGCAAATGCAGTCAATGTTCCGGTGCTGGCTTACAGCGACGGCAGCGTGGTAAGGCAGTTGGTGACAGAGACGTGGTTGCCCGCGCTGGAGGCACATCGCCCGCAAATGTTGTTTATTTCAGCCGGATTCGATGCACATCGAGAAGACGATATGGCGCAGATGGGGTTGCTCGAGGCCGATTATGCCTGGCTGACAAGGCAAGTGATGGACGTCGCCGCACAGCATGCGCAGGGGCGGATCGTCAGTTGCCTGGAAGGCGGTTACGCTTTGTCGGCCTTGGACCGTAGCGTAGTTGCTCATATAAAAGTATTGGCCGATCTCGATTGACAAACACTGCGTGAAGACGTCGATAAGGCAGGAGGCGACCATATGCCAGGCTTTGTTTACCGTTTGGGTTTGCGGTGGAACAAGAATAAGTCCGTACAATAGCGGTTTATTTTCGTCAGACAAGACAACGCATGTCCATACAATGGTTTCCCGGTCACATGAACGCCGCCCGCAAGAAGGCGGCGGAAGCAATGGAGAAGGTCGATCTCGTCATCGAAGTGCTCGACGGGCGTTTGCCGCAAGCCAGTTGCAATCCAATGATCGAGCAGTTGCGCCTGCATCGGCAGCGCCCCTGCCTTAAAATTCTCAACAAGAGCGATTTGGCGGACCTGGCCACTACCCAGGCCTGGATCAGCTATTACAACGCGCAAAAAAATGTGCAGGCTGTCGCACTGAGCTGCAAGAAGCCGTCTGATGCGGCCAAGATACCGGGTTTGTGCCTGGCGCTTGCGCCGCATCGCGGCACGCCGCTGAAGCCGCTGCGCATGATGATCATGGGTATTCCCAACGTCGGCAAATCGACCTTGATGAATGCCTTGCTCAAGCGCCGCGTCGCCGCGGTCGGTGATGAACCGGCGGTGACCAAGGTGCAGCAGCGTCTGTACCTGGGCAATAACATGGTGCTGATCGACACGCCCGGCATGCTCTGGCCCAAGATCGCTCATCCGAGCGGCGGCTTGATGTTGGCCGCCAGCCACGCAATCGGGAGCAATGCTCTGATTGAGGAGGAGGTCGCCACCTTCCTGGCTGATGTATTGTTGCTGCGCTATGCGCCGTTGCTGACAGCGCGCTACGCTCTCAAGACCGACGGGATTGACGGCGTAAGCGTGATTGAGGGGGTTGCCGCCCGCCGCGGATTCCGTCTGAAGGGAGGGGGTCTGGATCTGGAAAAAGCGGCGCACACGCTGTTGCAGGATTATCGGACTGGCGCGCTTGGGCGTATCAGCCTGGAAACCCCGCAGACGCGCGCCGCGTTGCTGGCCCAGTACCAGGAAGAGCTGGCGCAAAGACAGGCCGAAGCAGACGCCGCAGCAGCCAGCGACGACGATCAGGACCACGATCAGGACCACACAAGGTAAGCCATCCGCCTGGATGGCTAAAAGGTGAAAGCCCGCGATGACTTCAGGTTATCGCGGGCTTTTTTTACGCTTAAGCGCGCCGGATTTGGACGTTGATTTGACATTTGTTTGGGAGTGATTTTGTCCCAATATTTTCCTGATTTGCCGCCAATTTCACATTTCCCGCATTTCTTGGCGATAGCGCCTGATAGGTCATCGGAGCAGATCGCCGCTCGTGGCTACTGATCCACATCGACCATTGCTTTATTCGTACTAATGAGTCGCCCCTGAACAACCCCATCCCCCCAATGTTGGCGGGGCCCGATGCCTCAAAAGCGGTTGCGGAATTTGCAAGAACATGGAATATTTCTATTCAATTTC
>NZ_JBIIVN010000062.1:0-12826 GCF_044339385.1 Collimonas sp.
AAGCATTGGGAAGAGTTCGAAGATGTGGCCGATCACTGCACGGTTTGCCACAAGTGCGTCACGCCATGCCCGGTCGATATCGATTTCGGCGATGTGTCGATGAATATGCGCAATCTGCTGCGCAAGATGAACAAGAAATCGTTCAATCCTGGCACCAGCGCTGCCATGTTCTTCCTCAACGCGACCGATCCGGCCACCATCAACATGACCCGCAAGGTCATGACGGATTGGGGTTTCAAGGCGCAGCGCCTGGGTAATGACATCCTCAAGAAATTCGCCAAGAAGCAGACCAGGAAGCCGCCTGCGACAGTCGGCAAGGCGCCGATCAAAGAGCAGGTGATCCACTTCATTAACAAGAAGATGCCGGGCAATCTGCCGAAGAAGACTGCGCGCGCGCTGCTGGATATCGAAGACGACAAGGTGGTGCCGATCATCCGTAATCCGAAGAACACCACTGCCGACACCGAAGCAGTGTTTTACTTCCCGGGCTGCGGCTCCGAGCGCTTGTTCTCGCAAGTCGGCTTGGCGACGCAGGCCATGCTGTGGGAAGTCGGCGTGCAAACGGTGCTGCCGCCGGGCTACCTGTGCTGCGGCTATCCGCAACGCGGTTCCGGCAATTTCGACAAGGCCGAGAAGATCATCACCGATAACCGCGTGCTGTTCCATCGCATGGCGAACACCCTGAATTACCTCGATATCAAGACCGTCATCGTTTCCTGCGGCACTTGCTACGATCAGTTGCAGGGCTATCAGTTCGACAAGATATTCCCGGGTTGCCGCATCATCGATATCCACGAATACCTGCTGGAGAAAAATCTGAAACTGGAAGGCGTCAGCGGCACCCGTTACATGTACCACGACCCATGCCACAGCCCCATGAAATTGCAGGATCCGATGAAGACGGTGAACGCATTGATTACGACCGACAATGGCGCCAAGATCGAGAAAAACGAGCGTTGCTGCGGCGAATCCGGCACCTTTGGCGTGAGCCGTCCGGATGTCTCGACCCAGGTACGTTTCCGCAAGGAAGAAGAGATGAACAAGGGCGCCGATAAATTGCGCGCCGATGGTTTTGGCGGTGAAGTCAAAATCCTCACTTCCTGCCCGTCTTGCCTGCAGGGTTTGTCACGCTACAACGACGATTCAGGTACGACCGCCGATTACATCGTGGTCGAGATGGCGCGCCACATTCTGGGCGAGAACTGGCTGCCGGATTACGTGGCGCGTGCCAACAACGGCGGCATTGAGCGGATTCTGGTGTAACTATGGCGCACCATTCAATTGATTGCGAACTGTGCAGCGGCGCCGGCGGGGAGATCGTCCACCGCACCGAGAAATTCCGCGTGGTATTGGTCGACGATGCGTTGTATCCGGGTTTTTGCCGTGTCATCTGGAATGATCACATCAAGGAAATGACCGATTTGCCGGTGCCGGATCGCAGCACGCTGATGGCCGCCGTGTGCAAGGTCGAAGCGGTCGTGCGCGCAGTCATGCGACCGGAAAAAATCAATCTTGCCAGTCTTGGCAATATGACGCCGCACCTGCACTGGCACGTGATTCCGCGCTATGCCGATGACGCCCATTTCCCCAGCCCGGTCTGGGCCGACGCGCAGCGGCAGCCTGCGCCATCCGCGCTTGAGCAGCGCCAGGCCCTGCTTGGCCGATTGCGCACCGCCATATCCGAGCAGTTTTAATTTTCTATTCAGGTAACCCTAATGACCAGTTCCAAACAATCAGCGCCAGCACCGGTTCCGGTGTCGCTCGTAGTACATAAGCAATCGTGTAAGTTGGAAGTTGCGTTCGATGACGGCGCAGTGTTTCTGCTGCCGTTTGAGCTGATGCGGGTGTATTCGCCATCGGCTGAAGTGAGTGGCCATGGCCCCGGCCAGGAGGTGCTGCAAACCGGCAAGCGCAAGGTCGAGATGAGCGCGCTTGAGCCAGTCGGCAACTATGCGGTCAAACCGATTTTTTCCGATGGCCACGTCAGCGGTATTTATACCTGGGCCTATCTCTACAAGCTGGGTCGCGACCAAGCCGCCATGTGGGAAGATTATCTGCAACGTCTGGACGCCGCCGGCCACGGCCGTGAAGCGGGCCGCGATTTGTCTATGAGCGTTAAGAGCGCCGGCGGTCACGGTTGCGCGTGATGCGGCATATCTATTGTCGTTAATCGACGCTTTCTATCGATTTCCGGGACGGCGGTAAAATCTTCCCGCCGCACTACAGATCTCAACAATCGCCGCCATTCCCAGGTTCGCAGGGTTTATGTAGCGTGGGCACCGGTGCTCACGCCTGCCGACACCCCCGCAGCTCCGCTCAGGCGTTGAGCGCGTTCCTGGTCTTAATACCCAACTCCCTCAACGCATCGCCAATGGCATGCACCGCCTGCCGCATTTCGTCCGGACCAATGGCGCCGATGCAGCCGATACGGAACGTTTCTGCCTGAGTCAGCTTGCCCGGATAAAGAATGAAACCTTTGCCGCGGACCAGATCGCAAAAAGGCCTTGAATTCATAGTTGGGGCTGTTTGGCGCGTGCATCGTGACAATGATCGGCGCCTGGATTTTGGCTGGTAAGAATTGCACCAGCCCCAGCTCACGCATGCCGGCCATCAGGCTTTCATAATTCGCCGTGTAGCGCGCCAGCCTTGCAGCTTGTCCACCTTCGGCAAAATACTGGTTGAGTGCCTGATGGAATGCAATCACGATGTGGGTTGGCGGCGTGAAGCGCCATTGCGTAGTTTTTTCCATGTAGACCCATTGGTCATGCAGGTCTAGCGAGAGTGACCTGGAATTACCCGCGCATTTCTCCAATACGCACTTGCGCGCCAGGACAAAGCCCATTCCCGGTGGGCCTTCGATGCATTTCCCGCTGGCAGCGATCAGCGCATCGAAGGCGATCTTGCCGGCGTCGATTTCCAGCGCGCCGAATGAACTCATGGCGTCAATGATCAGGCTTTTCTTGTGCTGTGCCACTACTCCGGCGATTTCTTGCAGCGGATTCAATATGCCGGTGCTGGTTTCGCAATGGATCACGCCAACGTGGGCGATGCTGCGGTCGCCGCTCAGAGCGCGTTCAACATCGGCGGCGCTGGCTGGCACATCTTCGGCAGTTTCTAACGCCGATACCTGGCGCCCCATCATTTCAACAATCTTCGCCATGCGCTTGCCGTAGGCGCCGTTGATCAGCACCAGCATATGGCCGTTGCGCGGCAGCAGCGTGTTGATGGCGGCTTCTATCGAGAACGTGCCGCTGCCCTGCATCGGCACACACACATGGCTGTCGTGGGCGTTGACGATATCGAGCAGTTGCTTGCGCACCTTGGTCGTGATGGCGTTGAAGGCGGTATCCCAGGAGCCCCAGTCCTGCAGCATCGCGCTCTTGGTGGCTAGGGAGGTGGTGAGTGGACCTGGGGTCAGTAAAATCGGATCGCGGCTGTGCAGGCTCATAAAGGTGTCCTTGGTTTAATATTATATGGTGTTGCATGTATATTGCAGACAATCTACACTTACTTGAGTTAAAGTGCAATCGTTGAGCGTTTAAAAAACACCGGGAAGAACGCCAAACGAAACGCCAAAGAACCGCCAAAAGGAACACCATGAAGGATGTCATCACAAACAGCCGCAACATCAGTGCAATCTCTCTGGTCCAGAAAAATTCGTTGCCTTCGCTGGTGCAGAAGGAGTTGGAGCGGATGATCCTGGCCGGCGATCTGCTGGCCGGAGACAAGCTCAACGAAGTTTCGCTGGCGGAAATGTTGGGTGTGTCCCGTGGACCGGTGCGCGAAGCTTTTCGTGCGCTGGAGGAAGTGGGGCTGGTTCAGCAGGAAAAAAACTGTGGCGTTTTCGTGCGCCAGATATCGGTCGAAGAAGCCGATGAAATCTATGAAGTGCGGGCCACGCTTGATGAACTGATCGGCCGTAAACTGGCGGCCAACATCAAGCCGCCTCAGGTGCAGCAGTTGCGCGCTCTGCTGGCACGGATGGATGAGATGGTTGCGCTTGGCGATGTCGACGGCTACCTGAAGCTGAACCTCAGCTTTCATGATCTGTTGGTGGAATTAGCCGCTAACAAAAAGCTACTGCACACCTATCGCCGTCTGGTCAACGAACTCAGGCTGTTCCGCCGCTCTGCCCTGGCACAAAAAGGCGGTCTGCCGACTTCCACCGCAGAACATCACAAAATTGTCGACGCTATCGCTGCCGGCGATGTTCAAGCCGCCGGAGACATCATGCGTGAGCATGCCGTGGCCGGGCGCAAGCGCATGCACAAGGCCCAGGATCAGCGTGCGCTGGCCGCACAGGCTAGCCAGCAATAAGAGCAGTCAGTGGCCCGGGTTACGGGGAAAATTTAAGCGCCGTCGAAGCAAAATTACGGCGCAATTACAGTCAAGTTACAGCGAAATTACAGCGAAATAAAGCGAAAGTTACCTCATGTCCAATACACAAATTCTTAGCGTCAATGGTCGCAACTATCCATGGATGAAGCAGCCCGTAGTCGTGGTCTGCGTTGATGGCTGCGAACAGGAATACATCAATCAGGCGATCCAGGCCGGCGTTGCGCCGTTTATGAAAAAAATGGTGGAGCAGGGAACGATACTCGGCGCCGATTGTGTCGTGCCAAGCTTTACCAATCCCAATAATCTGTCGATTGTGACCGGCGTACCGCCATCCGTGCACGGTATCTGCGGAAACTATTTTTATGACCTCGATACCAAGCAAGAGGTCATGATGAACGATGCTAAATATCTGCGCACCGGCACCATCCTGGCGGCCTTCGCCGATGCCGGCGCCAAGGTTGCCGTGGTCACCGCCAAGGATAAATTGCGCGGCTTGCTGGGCCACAAGATGCGCGGCATCTGCTTCTCGGCCGAGAAAGCCGATCAGGCAACCGTTGAGCACAACGGTATCGATAACTTGTTGGAATTGGTCGGCATGCCGCTGCCATCGGTGTACAGCGCAGACTTGTCCGAGTTTGTGTTTGCCGCCGGCGTTAAATTGCTGGCTAACCAGCGGCCGGACATCATGTACCTATCCACTACCGACTACATTCAGCACAAATATGCGCCGGGCACCCCGGGAGCAAATGCGTTCTACTCGATGATGGATCACTATCTGACTCAACTCGACACGCTCGGTGCAGTAATCGGTCTGACTGCCGATCACGGCATGAACGCCAAGACCGACAGCGCCGGCCAGCCAAACGTGATCTATCTGCAGGATGTGCTGGACGCCAGAGTCGGCGTCGAGAAAACCCGCGTCATCCTGCCGATCACCGATCCCTATGTGGTGCACCAGGGCGCCCTCGGCTCCTATGCAACCGTGTATCTCGGCGCCGAGCAAAATGCGGCGGATGTCGCAGAACAGATTCGCGCCATCCCCGGCATCGAACTGGTGCTGACCCGCGAGCAGGCGGCACAACGTTTCGAGCTGCCGTCGGATCGCATCGGCGATCTGGTGGTGGTTAGCGAGCGTCTGACCGTGATCGGCACCGCCGCCAGCCGCCATGATCTGTCCGAACTTAAGCTGCCGCTGCGCTCACATGGCGGCATTTCCGAGCAACGCGTGCCGCTGATGTTCAATCGCAAGCTGGCGGCGATTCCGGCCGATCACCGGCTGCGCAATTTCGATGTGTTCTTCCTGGCGCTAAATAACGCCTAAAGATTTTCTAATCCTGATACGTACCAAACTGGAGTCATGATGTCGATGCTGACTGAACTGGGCAAGCTCAAGCAGGGCGAGCCGTTACATCAAAATATGCGGATCGCTGGCAAGCTTGTCGGCAATCTGGACGATAAATCGCGTCGCATAGAGATTCGCCATCCGTTCAACAATGCGCTGATCGGCTCCGTGCCGAAAGCCACGGTCGACGATATTCGTCATGCATTTCAGGTGGCACGTGCATTCCGCTCGCCGTTGACGCGCTATGAACGCTCCCGCATCATGCTGCGCGCAGCAGACTTGTTGCGCGCCAACGCCGATGCGATTTCCGATCTGATCACCGCGGAAGCCGGATTGTGCAAGAAGGATACGCTGTATGAAGTCGGCCGCGCCTGCGACGTGTTCGTGTTCGCTGCCAACCAGGCGCTGGTCGACGACGGCCAGGTGTTTTCCTGCGATCTGACGCCGCATGGCAAGCAACGCAAGGTGTACACGTTGAAAGAGCCGTTGCTCGGTGAGATCTCGGCGATCACGCCATTCAACCATCCGCTCAACCAGGTCGCCCACAAGATTGCGCCATCGATAGCGACCAACAACCGGATGGTGCTCAAGCCGACCGAAAAGACGCCGCTGTCGGCGTTGTTGCTAGCCGATATTTTGTACGAAGCCGGTCTGCCGCCGGAAATGTTTTCGGCGGTCACCGGCGACCCGGCGGAAATCGCCGATGAGATGCTGACGAATCCCGATGTGGATCTGGTGACCTTCACCGGCGGCGTGCCGATCGGTAAATATATCGCCGCCAAGGCGGTCTATAAGCGGCAGATCCTGGAGCTGGGCGGCAACGATCCAATCATCGTGATGGAAGATGCGGATCTCGATGAAGCGGCCACATTGGCGGTATCCGGTTCTTACAAAAATTCCGGTCAGCGTTGTACCACGGTCAAGCGCATGATCGTGCACCGGGCGGTGGCCGATGAATTCGTCGAACTGCTGCTCAACAAGACCAAGGCCATCAAGTACGGCGATCCGATGGACCTCAACAACGACATGGGCACCGTCATCGATGCCCGTTCCGCCAGTGCATTTGAAGCAAAAGTAAAAGACGCCCAGCAGCGCGGCGCCAAACTCTTGTTCGGAAATCAGCGCGACGGCGCGCTGTATTCGCCGACCGTGCTCGACCATGTCCCAGCCGATTGCCAACTGGTGGCCGAAGAGACCTTTGGCCCGGTTTCGCCGGTGATCCGATGCACCGATATCGCCGATGCGATCCGCATCTCGAATTCGACGCCGTATGGTTTGTCGTCGTCAGTCTGCACCAATCGTCTGGATTACATCACGCGTTTCATCGCCGAGTTGCAGGTCGGTAGCGTCAAGGTTCGCGAGGTCCCTGGTTATCGCCTGGAACTGACACCGTTCGGCGGCATCAAGGATTCCGGCCTCGGCTACAAGGAAGGCGTGCAGGAAGCAATGAAGAGCTTCTGCAACACCAAAACCTATTCATTACCCTGGAATTGATGGGAGAGCAGACGTGTTGAGTATTTCACAAATTTGCGATCTTTTCGAACAGGGCGGCCATCAGATGTATAGCGGTGAACCGGTCAATCAACTGCAGCATGCGTTGCAATCGGCGACGCTGGCCGAGCAAGCCGGCGCTACGCCGGAGCTGGTGTGCGCCGGATTGCTGCACGATCTCGGTCACTTGCTTAATCCGCAGGGTGACACACCTTCCGCACGCGGCGTCGACGATACTCATCAGTATTTTGCGATACCGTACCTGCGCGGGCTGTTCAGTCCGGCAGTGCTGGAGCCGATTCGTTTGCACGTCGACGCCAAGCGCTATCTGTGCGCCACCGACGCCAGTTACTGGGGGCGTTTGTCCGAAGATTCCAAGCGTAGCCTGGAGTTGCAGGGCGGCGTGTTTAGCGCTGCCGCAGCCGCTGAGCTCATCGCCCGTCCGTACGCCGCCGATGCCGTCAGTTTGCGTCTGTGGGATGACCAGGCCAAAGTCAGTAATATGGTGACGCCCGGCTTGCCGCACTTCGTCAAGGTAATGTCGGCGTGTTCGTTGGCGCCGGTGCAGGACCTTCCACAATCGCAGTGATTGCCGCGAACACGCTGTCCATTTTTACCTGCGCTGGGTATTCTGTAATATGGATTCCCGCGCTGGCAGGAATGGCGCAACTGAAATGGGCTACGTTCTGAGCGTGTCTCAGGCTTGGTTCGCTATTTTTGACTATCTAAGTAAGAACGATATCCCATGCGTCCATTCTGGCTGGAAGATGCCCTGTTTACCGACGGCGAGTTGGCACCCGCATTGCAAGGTCAACAGCAAGCCGATGTCGGCATAGTCGGCGGCTTCACCGGCCTTTGGACTGCGATCCAATTAAAGCAGCAAAACCCGGCGCTGGACATCGCCATCATTGAAAGCGATTTGTGCGGTGCCGGTGCCAGCGGCCGCAACGGCGGCTGCCTGCTGACCTGGTCGACCAAGTTCTTTACCTTGCGCAGATTGTTTGGCGAGGAAGAAGCGGAGCGGCTGGTGAAAGCATCGGAAGAGGTCGTCAACCATATTGGCGATTTTTGCCGCAGCCACCGCATCAACGCCGAGTTCCGTCAGGACGGTACGCTCTACACCGCCACCACCAAGGCCCAGTTGGGTGTGCTGGACCCGGTGCTGGATGAGTTGAAGCGGCGTGGTATCAGTTCTTACCAAGCGTTGCCGGATGCAGAGGCGCAGAGCCGCTCTGGTTCGAAGCGTAACCTGGCTGGCGTGTTTTCACCGATGGCGGCGACCGTCCATCCAGGCAAGCTGGTACGCGGATTGCGCCGTGTCGCGCTGGAAATGGGCATCCGGATTTATGAGCGCACGCCGATGCTGTCGTTCACGCCGGGCACCACGGTGACACTGCACACGCCGGACGGCTCGCTAGCGGTTGGCAAGATGGTGCTGGCGATCAATGCCTGGATGGCGAGTCGTTTTCCGCAGTTCGAACGCACGCTGGCCGTAGTGTCGAGCGACATGGTGATTACCGAGAAATGTCCAGAGCTGTTGCATCGGATCGGCCTCAAGGACGGCGTCTCGGTGCTCGATTCGCGCACTTTCGTATTTTATTACCGCACCACCGAAGACGGCCGCCTGATGCTGGGCAAGGGCGGCAACACCTTCGCCTGGCGCGGCCGCATCCTGCCGGTCTTCGATCAGCGCTCGCCTTACGAACAGCAGCTCAGGCAAAGCCTGCACGAATTCTTCCCGGCGTTGGCAGGTGTGCCGATCACCGCCAGCTGGAACGGACCGTCCGACCGCTCGGTAACCGGATTCCCGTTCTTTGGCCGGCTTAACGACATGCCGAACGTATTCTATGGTTTCGGCTATTCCGGCAACGGCGTCGGCCCCAGTTACATGGGGGGATAATTGCTGTCGTCGCTGGTGCTGGGGCTGGACAATGCCTGGAGCCGCAGCCCGCTGGCGGCCGGCCCGCGCGGCCATTTCCCGCCGAAACCGGTGCGATATATCGGTTCGCTGCTGGTGCGCAACGCGATTCGCCGCAAAGAGTTGGCAGAAGATCGGGATCGCCAGCCTTGGCTGCTGGACCGAATGCTGAGTAAATTGGCAAATGCCGCCGGCAAGGCCGATAAAGCCTAGGGCTTGTCATCAAGAAAAACAGCCGATGGCTGGTGCAGCAACCTTCTCCGGGACTTGTATAATGCGGGACTTGTATAATGCAGGTCTGCCCAACAAGGTTGCCAACAATGACCAACACCACGCATTTCGGTTATAAAACTGTCTCCGAGGACGATAAAGTCCACAAAGTCGCCGAAGTTTTTCACTCGGTAGCCAGCAAATACGACGTCATGAACGATCTGATGTCGGCTGGCTTGCACCGCATCTGGAAAACTTTCACAATTGCCCAGGCGGCAATTCGTCCGGGTTTCAAAGTGCTGGATATCGCCGGCGGCACCGGCGATCTGGCCAAGGCTTTTGCCAAGCGCGCCGGCCCTGGCGGCGAAGTCTGGCTGACCGATATCAACGAATCCATGTTGCGAGTAGGCCGCGACCGGCTCTTGAATAACGGCCTGTCCACCCCAACTTTGTTGTGCGATGCGGAGAAATTGCCGTTTCCAGACAATTATTTCGATCGCGTATCTGTCGCCTTCGGCTTGCGCAACATGACCCACAAGGACCTGGCGCTGGCGGAAATGCGGCGCGTGCTCAAGCCCGGCGGCAAGCTGCTAGTGCTGGAATTCTCGAAAGTCTGGGAACCGCTGAAGAAGCCTTACGATGTCTATTCGTTCTCTGTATTGCCGTGGCTGGGCAAGAAAATTGCCAATGATTCTGAAAGCTACCGCTACCTGGCCGAGTCGATCCGCATGCATCCCGATCAGGACACCCTGAAACAGATGATGACGGATGCCGGCCTGGAGCGTGTCGAGTATTTCAATTTAACTGCTGGTGTTGCAGCTTTGCATACCGGTATCAAACTGTAGGAGCTTGCATGAAGAAATTTCTGATGATGCTGCTGATGGTGGCTGCTACCTTGTCGATGACACTATCCAACGCCGATGCCCGTCGCCTGGGTGGCGGCGGTTCGTTCGGTAAGCAATCGTCGGGCATTTCGCGGCAGACGCCGAGCCAGCCGACGCAGAATTTCGGTAATGCCAATCAAGCCCGGCCGGCAACACCCGCCGCCACGCCGCAATCGATCCCGCCTAAACCTGCCAGCCCGTGGAAAGGCATCCTCGGCGGAGCTCTGCTGGGCCTTGGCCTTGGCGCATTGATGTCGCATTTCGGCTTGGGCGGTGCGTTCGGCTCATTCCTGATGATGGCCTTGCTGGTGATTGCAGTCATTTTTGTTGTGCGAATGATAATGCGCAAGAGTGCAAGCAACTCTCCGGCGCCTGCCGCGTATTCGGGCGTCAACGCAGCGGCGCCGAATTTTGATAACAACGCTTCCGGCTTTACCCCTGAAATCGGCTCCCGCATCAACGGCGCACCGTCGTTCCAGCCATCGGCGTTGCAAGGTACATCGGCAGCGCGCCATGGGGTATTCCTGCCGATTTCGATGTCCCCGGTTTCGTCCGTAGCGCCAAGACTTACTTCATCCGACTGCAAGCGGCTTGGGACAAGGCCGATATCAACGACATCCGCGAATTCACGACGCCGGAAATGTTTGGCGAGCTGCGCCTGCAATTGCAGGAACGCGGCGCTTCGCCGAACAACACGGATGTGGTGCAACTGGATGGCGAATTGATGGGGATCGAAACTGTCGGCAGCGATTACCTGGCCAGCGTTAAATTCACCGGCTTGATCAAGGAAGTGCCGGAAGCCTCCGCTGAGCCGTTCACGGAAGTCTGGAATTTGTCCAAGCCGTTGTCGGGGCAGGGCGGCTGGGTGTTGGCGGGGATTCAGCAAGTCGCTGCTTAATCTCATAGTGCAACCCGTGGGGACGGCGGCAGAAACAGGCTCTCGACCCGACAAGCTGATAAACTTGGACCGCCCGTGAATAATCACGGGCGGTTTTATTTTGTAAATCTAGGATGATGACTCCTCCCCTGAATTTCACGCCGATCACCGCGTCTATCAATCACCTGCTGGCGCAAGAGCCGTGGGCGCAGCGTATGCTGGCGGCGCACGCCGGCAAGCTCGCCTGTATCGATGGCAGTGCGCTCAAGCTGATCTGGCAAATCAGCCAGGACGGTTTTCTGCAAGCGCCACCGGCGGCTGCCGAGCCGAATGTGACGATTCGCTTCAAGCTCTCCGATTTGCCGTTGATTGTGCAACAGCGTGAGCGCGCCTTTTCCTATGTAAAGATTGACGGCGATGCCGACTTTGCCAACGCGATTTCGCAAGTCAGCCAGGGGTTGCGTTGGGATGCCGAGCACGATCTGAGTAAGCTGGTCGGTGATATCGCCACCGTGCGCATCGTTGCCGGTGGCCAGGCACTGGTGGCTGGGGTCCAGGCCACGCATAAAAAATTGACGGAAAACCTGGCCGAATATTTTCTGGAGGAGCAACCGATGCTGGTTCGCCCGCAAGCGGTTGCCGACTTTACGAGTGATGTCACCAGGCTGCGCGATGATCTGGAACGACTCTCTAAACGTATCAACAAATTGAAGGCCCCATGATTCTGAAATTCCTGCGACTGCTTAAAATTGTCCGTGTGGCAGTACGTTACGGCCTGGACGACATCGCCATGTCAGGCTTCGATTCGCCGCGCATTTCCAAACTGATCGATACGCTTATTTTTTGGCGCGACATTTCGGCGCCGCGCGGTGAGCGCTTGCGCATGGCGTTAGAGGAGCTGGGGCCGATCTTCGTCAAGTTTGGCCAGGTACTATCGACCCGCCGCGATCTGTTGCCGGAAGATATGGCGGATGAACTGGCACGCTTGCAGGATCGGGTGCCGCCATTCAGTACCGAGCTGGCGATTGCGCAGATCGAAAAATCGCTGAAAGGGCATCCTGATGAATTGTTCGCCAGTTTTGACCGCATACCGGTAGCCTCGGCCTCGATCGCCCAGGTGCACTTTGCGACACTCAAAGACGGCAAGGAAGTCGCGGTCAAGGTACTGCGCCCCGGCATGAAAAAATCGATCGATGAAGATGTGGCATTGATGCACGTCGCCGCCAGCCTGATCGAGAAACTGTGGGCTGAGGGCCGCCGTCTGAAGGCGCGCGAGGTGGTTGGGGAGTTTGACAAATATTTGCACGACGAGCTCGATCTGATGCGTGAAGCGGCTAACGGCAGCCAGTTGCGCCGCAATTTCGCCGATTCCGATTTGCTCTTGGTGCCAGAGATGTATTGGGATTATTGTTCATCCTCGGTGATCGTAATGGAGCGCATGCACGGTATCCCGATTTCGCAACTGGATCGTTTGCGCGCCGCCGGTGTCGATATGAGCAAGTTGTCGCGCGACGGTGTCGAGATTTTCTTCACTCAGGTTTTTCGCGACGGTTTTTTTCATGCAGACATGCATCCAGGCAATATCCTGGTGTCGGTGGCGCCAGCAACTTTCGGCCGCTACATCGCGCTTGATTTCGGCATTGTCGGCACGCTCAACGATTTCGATAAAGATTATTTGTCGCAGAATTTCCTGGCGTTTTTCCGGCGTGATTACAAACGTGTGGCTGAAGCGCACATCGAATCCGGCTGGGCCCCGAAGGAAACCC
>NZ_JBIIVN010000063.1:0-12548 GCF_044339385.1 Collimonas sp.
GCCAGTATTTAGATGACTGGCTCACTGAGCAACATCAGGAAAAACAGGCGGCATAAAAGCCACCTGTTGGACGACGAAAAATCGAGGGAAGCTCACTCCCCAAGTTACTGCAAGAGCAGCGCCTGCCGTTCACCATCAAGATAGTCAGAGATGAGCTGGCGCTTCACAAAGCGGTGGGTATCCGCTACGCCGCATATAACCGCCACTTGCCGAAATTAGCCGAAAACCTGATTCGATTCGAAGACGCCGATCTTGCCAAGGATACGATTGTCTTGTTAGCGGAATCGAAGCTCGACGGCTCGCCGTTAGGAACGATGCGTATTCAGACCAATCATTATCATGGGTTGGGGCTGGAGCAATCGGTGACCTTGCCAGATTGGCTGCAAGGCCGACATCTGGCAGAAGCCACGCGGCTGGGAGTAGCACTCGGCCAGGCCGGGAAGGTAGTAAAGACTTTGCTTTTCAAAGTATATTTTGAGTACTGCGTTGAAAATGACATTGACTGGATGGTAATCACCGCGCGCTCCCCGCTGGACCGGCAATACGATGCATTGTTGTTCCAGGATGTCTTTTCCAAGCGTGAATTTATCCCGATGCAGCATGTAGGCAATCTTCCTCACCGGGTAATGGCTTTTGAGGTGGCGACGGCAAGACAGCGTTGGGGCGCTGCATCGCACCCGTTATTTGCCCTGATGTTTGAGATGCGTCATCCGGATCTGGTGCTTTACGAGTCGCCCAATGCGCCGGGCGAAATTAAAACTGTGCTCAATAGTCGTCTTGTCGGTAGTGGTGTGGTCGGGAAGCGATAAATCGGTCGATTAAACGTTCGAACCAGTTT
The DNA here is from genome assembly GCF_044339385.1 of Collimonas sp. NCBI lineage: Bacteria > Pseudomonadati > Pseudomonadota > Betaproteobacteria > Burkholderiales > Oxalobacteraceae > Collimonas > Collimonas sp. The sequence continues at coordinate 839 of NZ_JBIIVN010000063.1, forward strand.
TTTTGTTGTTTGTCCCGAGAGGGTGCTATTGTTTGAAAAAAAACAATGTGTCTTTTTGTTACAGTACGGTAGAACCCTCTCACTCTGGAAATGAAATTTATGTGGTTATTTCATGCCGATACGTCGAAAAGCCGTATTACTGCTCTGAAGTCCCGAGATTGGACAGGGTTTTATTTTTCGGTCGTATTGGTGCTGGCGTTGATCATCGTGTTGACCGTGATGGCGTTTATTACGCTTGACAGCCGCTTTGGGCACCGCAATCCTGGCCCGTTATTGTTTCATGCCTTGAGTGATCCCGAGCAGCGCTTGCAGCCCGAGCAGGCGTTTGAGCAACTGTCGCGCGCGCCGTTGCAGGCGCATCACGATACGCAATTGTTGGAAACCCCTTTCTGGTTCTCGTTCCCGGTATCGCGGAATGATGCCAATACACAAACTGAAATTGAACTGCCGTCGCGACACGCGCGACAGATAAGCTGCTGGGAATTTACCGGGGCGCGTTTGTTGGGTATCGCTAGCCGCGATCTGCTGGAAGGGCAGATTCGAGCGGAAAAAACCGGCTTTGTCCTGATGCTCGGGCATGTCCCGGCCGCCACCAATGTGTTATGCAAAGGGTCTTTCTCCGGGCCGGCACGGATTTCGGTGCGGCAATGGGATAGTCAGGAATTTGAGCAATCGCAGAACGAGTTCTATCGCGGTATCGGCTTGCTGGAGGGTGGATTACTGACGCTGACTTTGTTCGCGCTGGTAGCCGCACTGATCAATCGTGAATGGATGTATGTCCTGTTTGCGGTCTGGCTGCTGGGTAATTTACGTCTCGGCGCCAACGCCATGGGCTGGGATGCACATTGGCTTATCTGGACCATTCCAAGCCAGTGGTTGCCATGGCTGCGGCAGTTTACCTTCGCTACCTATTACATCGTGACATTCACCTTGTTTGGCAGATTATTTCAGGCCGAATTGAGACAGGTCGGGTTTGCTTTCCTGCAGGATGTTTTGCGCTGGCTTGGGTTGATATTGTTGGGCGCCGCGTTGGCTTTGCCATATCATCAGTTTCTCCCAATACTGTGGGTCTGGACCGTCGTCGGGATCCTTATTCTGGTGTTCTTGCTGGCCCGGATTGTCTGGTTGGCCCCTACCCGGGCGGTGCTTTGGTACTGCGCCTCCATGTTCGTCGTGTTGTTTACCAGAGTGGAGGAAGTTGTCGCCGCCGCATTTGGCATCAAAACCCTGGATGAAGTGCCGAATAACGTGATTGCGGCGTTGTTATCGAGCTTGATGGCCTCGTTTGCTTTCGCCGAACAGATGCGAGCGGGGAAGCGCGAATTGGCGATCGCCCAGGCCGAGTTGCGAACGACCTATGACGTTACACCGATCGGATTGTTTACGCTGGATGCCGAAGGCAGGTTTGTACGCACCAATCTCGCTTTGGAAAAAATACTCGGACGAGATGGGGCGGACCAGCAGTTAAAAAAATGGGATGATTATTTCCGGCCTGGTGCGCGCGATAAGCTACTCAAGATTGTCTCGGGAACGGAGGGTAATGAAGCCGAACTGCGCGGAATTGCTGATCCTGAGGGGCGAGCCAGTTTCTACTTGGTCAGAGCGACTTTCGCCAATGGCCGGATTGAAGGTTCTTTGCAGGATATTACGGACCGTTCGCAGGCTGTTGAGCGGCTGCGCTTTCTCGCCGAGCACGATCCGCTGACCGGTGTACTCAATCGGCGCGGCATAGAAATATTGCTGGAACAGGCAATCGGCGGCAAATGTAACGATCGTCCGCCGGCGTTGGCCTATCTCGATCTGGATCGTTTCAAGCTGATCAATGACTTGTTCGGCCATCAATCCGGAGATGAGGTCCTGAAGCAACTGTGCGATCGCGTCCAACAATCTCTGGATCAGAACAGTCATATCGGCCGCATCGGCGGCGACGAATTCATCATCTTGTTTCAGGATGTAAAAATTGAAGATGCTACAGCGATATGCTCATCCATCATCCAAAAGATCAGTCACCAGTCTTATCACATCGGAGCTCGCGCATTCCAGGTGAAGGGATCGATCGGACTGGTCGAAGTAGATAGCAGCATGCGCGTGCAGGACGCTATTTCTGCAGCCGACCGCGCATGTCGGGAAGCCAAGAAGGCGCATGAAGAACATATTGTGGTGTGCCACAAGAATGCGCCGGTATTCCTGGAGCGGCTGGAGGAGTTGAGTCTGATCGAAAAACTGGGCGGCGAGTTTCTGCCGGCCGGCTTGTTTGTTGAGATGCAGCCGATTATGTCGCTGCGCGAGCCGGAAGAGTCGTTGAATTTCGAGGTGCTGCTAAGGCTGCGCGATGCCGACAACCGGGTCGTGCCGGCGACCAAGGTGATCGCGGCGGCGGAAGAGAATGGCAACATTGGCGAGATTGATCGCTGGGTCATGTCGACCGTGCTGGATTGGCTGACGAAACATCATTCCCAATTGACGCGGACAAAATTTGTTTGCGTCAATTTGAGCGGAGCCTCGCTCAACGACGAAAAATTTGTTCAGGATATTTTTACAATACTTCATCGTCATCTGCCGGTGGTGCCGTTGCTTTGTATCGAAATAACCGAGAGCGTTGCTTTGCGCGATCTGGAGCATACCAGCCGTTTTATTGATCGCTTGCAGGCTCTCGGCGCCAAAGTCGCGCTGGACGATTTTGGCGCAGGCTATACGTCTTTCACTTATTTGAAGAGTCTGTCGGCCGATGCGCTGAAAATTGACGGCGCGTTCATTCAAAGCATGAATACGCATCCCGCCAATGAGGCGATCGTTGAAGCGATCGTCGAGCTGGCGCGCAATCTCGGCATGAAGAGCATTGCCGAATGGGTCGAGGATTGCGCGATGATCGAGACCTTGGAAAAATTGGGGGTCGACTATGTGCAAGGCTACATCGTCGCCGTGCCGCAAGCGCCTGATTCGATACTCGCCGCGCACTCTGTGGCAAGTTTTATTACCGATGCCGGATTACTGCGCTACGTGGCTAATCGGCGTGTCGGCGGCACTGTCTGGGCGACTGGCTTAGATGACGATTTCCCATCTTCTGGTTTGCACTAGAGCAAACGTTGTTTATGCGCTCGCGCGCAATGAGGAAAAATGTAAAATGCAGGGCGGGCTTGCCTTCAAGTCCGCTTCAACTACATTGCAAAGCAGAGATCCTCATGAGCGCAACCCTTAAACATATCGTATTGTGGAAATTAAAAGAACAGGCGGAAGGTGCTGACAAGGCGAGCAACGCAGTGAAACTCAAAGCTTTGCTGGATAGCTGTGCAGATATTGTGCCGGGCATTCTCAAATTTGAAGCGGTGATAGCCCAGCCCGGTTTAGAGGCGACATACGATGTCATCCTCAACGCCGAATTTGTTTCGCTCGAAGCTCTTGAGGCGTATCAGGCACACCCAACTCACGTTGCGATCAGGCCATTCGTCGGCGCAGTGCGTGAAGCGCGCCAGTGTATCGATTATCTGAGCTGATACTGTGCCCAGACTGATTGGTCCCGGGTTATCGGATTGCCGTCAGGCGCGGTGAAGTGCAGCTAAGTACGACTAAGTACGATTAAGCGCAACTAAGCGCAACTAAGCGCAACTAAGCGCAACTATTTTCATCGACTCTTACAGATGTTTCCTTCGCATATTTTCCCTATCGATAATCCTTTCCTGCGCTATCTCGGCGTTGAGTTCGTCTCCATGGGTGACGGCGCCGCCGAATTGGCGCTGACGCTGCGCCCGCATCACATGAATAGTTGGCAGGTTACTCATGGCGGGGTATCGATGACCATGCTGGATGTAGCTATGGCGCTGGCGGGGCGGTCACTTTACCCGCAAGCCGACGCGGCGGTAACGGTAGAAATGAAAACCAGCTTTTTACAGCCGGCCGGCCAAAGCAGCGCACGGCTGGTCGCCAAAGGCAAGGCGTTCCATCAATCCACGACCATGTGTTTTTGCGATGCCGAGCTGTGGCACGGCGCGCATCTGGTGGCGAAAGCAATGGGCACTTTCAAATACATCAGGCATCAGCGCGCGGCTCTCAAGGTTAAGCCGGGCTGACGCAATCGACCTGAATCGCAAGTTATATCAACGAGTTAAACCATGACACTTCATCTGACAGTAGATAACTGGGCGGCGCAAAAAGTCGACGCCCGCGCAGTGCGCTTCGACGTATTCGTGATTGAACAGAAAATTCCGGTTGAGCTGGAATGGGACGACATGGATGAGCATTGCCTGCACGCAGTTGCGTATAACGAGGCTGGGCATGCCATCGGCACCGGGCGCTTGCTCCCCGATGGCCATATCGGCCGCATGGCTGTGCGTGCCGCCGGGCGCGGACAAGGCGTCGGCGCATCGATCTTGCAGGCATTGATGGAAAAAGCCAGACAACGTGGCGACACAGTTGTGATACTCAATACCCAGACTCAGGCCGAAGCTTTCTACCGCCGCCATGGTTTCAGTCGCGACGGCGATGAGTTCTATGAAGCCGGGATTGCGCATATCTGTATGCGCCACGAGTTCGCCTGATGTTCCCTGATGACTCAATGACTGATCGCCCGCTCACGCAGTCGCTGGCAGGCTACCAATCTGTGGGCCTACCAGCTTGCCGGGTCGGTACCGAGCGGCACCGACGGTCGCGCCCAGTAAGGCGGGGTTGCCGATAATTGTGCGGCATGCGAGACGCTGGTCAGGCGACCGAAGCCTGAATCGCTGTGTTCCAGCAGATCCTGCACGTGCTCGAAACCGCTGTCGGCGGTTGCCAGACCATTGTCGATGCGGCCGAGTTGGCGCAGCCATTGCCCGGTTTGCGCCAGCGATACCCGCACATGCCAACTGCCGCCTTCGGTTACCCGTCTTGCCAGCGCGCTCATGGCGCCAGCCGCCATCAGGTAGCCCGCCGCATGATCCAACACCTGCATCGGCAGCGGCTTCGGTTGTTGGCTATGCGCAGCGAGCGCTTCGGCATGATTGAAGCCGCTGGCCATCTGCACCAGAGAATCGAAACCGCGTCGTGCGGCCCAGGGGCCGGCATGGCCGTAGGCCGATAGCGACACATAAATGATTCCAGGCCGTTTTTTTGCCGCCGCTGACGGCCTGAAACCCAAGCCGTCCAAACCACCCGGGCGATAGCCTTGCACAAAGATGTCGGTATCACGCAGCAGGTCACTCAGCGCGACGCGGTCTTCTGCCTGACGCAAGTCCAGCTGGCACGAGCGTTTGCCACGGCCGGTATCAATCACCAGCGGGCCGATTGCGGGCAATTGCGGCGCCGTCACCAACAGAACCTCGGCACCGTGCACCGCCAAGGTGCGGCCGCATACCGGTCCGGCGATGATGCGGGTCAGATCGAGTACCCGCACGCCATCCAGTGGTCGCTGCAAAACTGCCGGGGGCAGCGCTTGCGGCGGCGCAGCGCCAATTTTTTCGATACTCAGCAGCGGCAGGAGTTTTAGCGCCTGACCTTGAGGATGACGATCCCATTCGTCGAACGTCCTCATGGCGGCCACTACCAGACCGGCGTTGGCGGCGGCCTCTTCAACATCTTCAGCTTTCCATTTTTGCAATGCCAGTCCGACGCTGGCGCGCGCATATTCGCACTGCAGCAGTTTTAGCAGGCCATCGCGATGGTGGGGGAAATTGCTGTGCAGGCGCACCCAGCGGCCATCGCCGCAGCAGTAGCTGCCAGCGATCTTGTCCCAAATTTCGTCGCTGCTGGCGCCATTGACGCGAAAGTAGCGTTCACTGCGGAACTCGGCCACGGCATGGCGCATGTCGACGCTGACCTGCTGGTGGATTGCGCTGCGCAGGTACCATAGTTACGCCGCGGCTAATCCTGCTGCTGCGATACTGGCCTGGGCCGCGGTGCCGACCGCAAACGATGAGGGCAAGACCGGATCGCTGCCACTCAGAAAAACCCGCGATAAGGCGGCATCCTGTTGCCCAAGTGCGTGCCAGACCTGCCGTAAGGCTTGGCGTGGATCAGGTGTTGTTTGTGCAGAATGCGGAATCGACGATGACGACGGCATACTTCGCTCTCCTGAAGGATGTGTTGCGGTGCCGAAGTTATTCAATGCGATCGTATCAATGACATTGCATAGAATACTACGGCGCTCTTACTGCGGCCCGGGAAAAATTCTCTCGTGTAGCATGGCGCTGCCGTTAGCTTGTATCCTGATCAGGGTTGAAGCGCGGGTGCCGTAATCGGGCGACTCGATGAAGACCGCTGACAGCACGCGCTCGCGTTCGATGCCAACACCGGTCGACGGCAGACGGCAATCGCCGGCGCGGGTAGTGTCTGTCAACATCTCAAACAAACAGGCATCGGGCGCGCCTTGGCATAGCAGGCTGGCAAATTGCGCTTTGGTGCGTACCACTTTGGGCCAGCACACATCCAGCAGGGCGTTCGAGATGCCGTAAATACCTGGCGTCAACGGCTGGTCGTTGCGCGGGTCGGTTGCGCCTTTGTTCGAGTACCAGATTAATTCGTTGCCGTCGCCGACCAACAGGTTGAAGCCGTTGTACTTACTGGAATCCGGACTGATTTGGCCGATATACTCTGCGGCACTCAATTTGCTGCCGAGGAAGTCGGCGACCAGTCTGCCGCGCGTAGGCGCATCGCTGCGCCGTTCCGCTGGTGTCCGCACATTTGTGATGGCAGCAAAACGGCCGCTGCGGGTGATACCGATCCAGGTGCCGCCATCCTGCAGGTCGCGGCCGGCGTAGATATTGGGTTGATCTTCCCACCAACTGGCCGGCGCGCTGGGGCGCGCATAGAATTCATCGCGGTTGGCAGCGGCTACCAGCGGCTACCAGCGGCTACCAGCGGCTACCAGCGGCGAACCCGGGATCACTTGCCACGCAAATACAATCAAGCACATGATGAAATGTTTGCAAAAAGTTCACTGTGACGAGGGCCTTCGATAAACCTGGCGAGTTCGTGCTGGACTGCTGCCTGTTCGACAATTTGTGCAAAATCCGGCGGCACCGAAGCATAGACTTCCATCCAGGTATGGCGATCATCCTCGATCTCTGGGCGGCGCTTGAGAGCGCTGACAACCCGGTATTGTTGCGATAAGCCAGCTTGCATTGCCGTCGCAGCACTGTGGAATTGCTGAGCCTTGGCGGCAGCTACCCAGTAATAGACATAGAGATCGTTGCTCATGCTGCGCTTACGCCGGTTGCTCGGAGGCAGTCACATCGACAATCGCATATGGCAAGGTGCCGATTTCCAGTTGCGGCCCATCTGCCGAACCGAGATGGAAGCTGCCACCGTCTTCCAGCGCCGCCAGTTTGATCTCCACCAGGCACGCACTGTGGGCGGCGCCATTGGCCTCGGCATTGACAATCATGCCGCACGGTTGTCCCGGGTCGGCGCTGGAGAATACCTCGGTTGCGGCAGCAATATCGACCGCTGCCGCCCGCGCCAGCACGGTACGACGCTTCAATTTACCCAGATACTGGCTGCGGGCGACGATTTCCTGTCCCGGATAGCAGCCTTTCTTGAAATTGACCCCGCCCAAGACTTCAAAGTTGATCATTTGCGGTACAAACTGTTCTTGCGTCAAAGCAGTGATTTGCGGGACGCCAGCCAGGATTTCAGTCAGGCGCCAGCGCCGGGCATCTAACGCCGGCAGGCTTTGCGTCAGTTGTGGCCATGCGGTAATGGCGATGTCGGGACTGGTGATCCATTGATAACGTGCAGTGTTTTCGACATCGGCGACGCGTATCAGCGTGCCGTTGCTGTTGTCGATCTTGGCATACGGCTTGTCGGGTAACGTCGGGAACCAACGCGCTAGTGTGGCATTTGCTGCATTGCCGGCCAGGCCAAGTATGGCGTGGCTGTCCGAGGCATCCGCCAGTTTTGCTTTGGCGCGCATGACAAACATCTGCAAACGTTTTTGCAGCGTTGTCTGCAGGTTACGCGGCAATTGCAGCAGGATGGCATCGCCGGTCTTCCACATCAGGAAAGTCGCCAGCAGGCGTCCCTTCGGCGAACAATAGCCAGCCAAGCGGGCTTGCTCAGCAGAAAGGCCTTGGACGTCATTGGTTAATTGCGTATGCAGGAAGCTGGCGGCATCTTCCCCGCTCAGTGAAATCAGGCCGAGATCGTTCAAGGGCGCAACAAAACTCTGGTTCGCATCGAAGGCGGCAGGTACGGCAGAGAGCGATTGTTGCTGCAGGAAACTCTGCCAAGCATTTGTTATTTCATTCATAAATTGTGGGCAATTTCATTTCAGCGATTATCATATTGGGTTGATTATAGTGATGTCGCAAAAAAGGCGTTGGGCTTGCCCCGCTTTTGCGAATCCACAGAAACCATTGGGAGCGACCAGTCTTGTTTAAAAAACTATTGTTGAGCTTGATCCTGCTGGGTTGTTTAGCGAGTGGCGGCATGGTTTACTGGACAAAACAGCCGGTTTTCGATGCCGGCCAGCCGCGCCCCTTCACGATCAAGCCGGGCAGTGGCTTGGCTAGTTCCGTGCAGCAAATTGCTGATGCTGGAGTTGGCGTCAATCCCGAGTTGCTGGAATTGTTGGCGCGTGCCACACGGCAAGGGGGCAAGCTGAAAGCTGGCAGCTATGAGTTGAAGCCAGGTGCGACGCCATTGCGGCTACTGACGCAATTGGTGCGTGGCGAATTTGCGCAAGAGTCGTTGACCATCATCGAGGGCTGGACGTTCCGCCAGATGCGTCAGGCGGTAGCGGCGCAAACGTCGCTAAAACATGATGCGGCAGCATTGTCCGATGCCGAGTTGCTGGCCAGGATTTCGCCCGACTACAGCATGCCGGAAGGACTGTTTTTCCCGGATACCTACCTGTTTGCCAAAGGTTCCAGCGATATGCAGGTCTATAAGCAGGCGCACAATCTGCTGCTCAAGCGTCTCAATCAGGCTTGGGAGGGGCGTGACGCCTCGGTGCCTTACAAGACGCCTTACGAAGCCTTGATCATGGCATCGATCGTTGAAAAGGAGACCGGCCGTCGCGCCGACCGCAATACCATCGCCGGGGTGTTCGTCAACCGGCTGAAGATCGGCATGTTGTTGCAAACCGATCCGACCGTGATCTACGGCATGGGCGAGCAATATCAAGGCGTCATCCGCAAGCGTGACTTGACCACCGATACGCCGTATAACACCTATACCCGCGCTGGTCTGCCGCCGACACCGATTGCCCTGCCAGGGGTCGAATCGATAGAGGCGGCGATGCATCCGGCGCGAACTGACGCACTATATTTTGTCGCCAAGGGCGATGGCAGCAGTCATTTTTCAAGTAACCTGGACGAACATAATCAGGCGGTAAATCAATATCAGCGATAGAGTGGCCGACGATGCACGATAATCGCAGCTGCGCATGGCGACAATCGTCTCGCTGTTTTTTCAAGAATACACAGGCAACGCAATGGCATTAGGAAAGTTCATTACATTTGAAGGCATCGACGGTGCCGGCAAATCGACCCATATTGGTTTCGTCGCAGATCTGCTGCGCGCGCATGGGGTCAATGTCGTCACCACGCGTGAACCAGGCGGAACCGCGCTTGGCGAGGCATTACGGGAGGTACTGCTGCATCAGAAGATGCACCTGGAAACCGAGGCGATGCTGATGTTTGCCGCACGCCGCGAACATCTGGCGCAAGTGATCGAGCCAGCCCTCGGACGTGGCGACTGGGTGATTTCAGATCGCTTCAGCGATGCCACCTTTGCCTACCAGGGCGGCGGCCGGAAATTGCCGCTGACAAAACTGGATGCATTGGAGCAGTGGGTGCATCCGCATCTGCAACCGGACCTGACTCTGCTGTTCGATGTGCCTCTGGAAGTGGCGCGCAGGCGCCTTGATGCAACACGAACACTGGACAAGTTTGAACAGGAGAAGGCCGATTTCTTCGCCGCCACGCGGGCTGAATATCTGCGTCGAGCCGCGCAGTTTTCGCAACGTTTTCGCATCATTGACGCCACCCGGACGATTCCCGAGATCCAGCAAGAGCTGGCGCAGATTGTCGCCGCTCTGGAAGTGTCGGCGGCCTGATGCATCAACGAGTCAATTGCTGCGCCATAACAATGCCGCCGACCATGTCTATCAGCGAAACACACATCAATGAGTAACTCCTTGTTCCCTTGGCAGGAAGGCGTCTGGCAGCAGTTGCAGCAGATGCGGACACGCCTGCCGCACGCGATCCTGTTCCACGGTGCCGAGGGCATTGGCAAGACTGTTTTTGTCGAACAGTTCGCGCAGTCGTTACTGTGCGAACAGCCGCAGGCCGATGACCATGCTTGCGGCAGTTGCGGTTCTTGCGGCTGGTTCGCCCAATACAACCATCCCGACTATCGTCGGGTGCGTCCGGAAATTCTGGATGGCGACGAGGCTGTTGACGGTGATGATAGCGAGGCCGGTGACGCCAAGAAGAGCGCCAAGTCGACCAAGGCACCTTCCAAGGAAATCAAGATCGACCAGATCCGAGCCTTGGCTGGTTTTATGAATATCTCGACGCATCGGCAGGGACAGCGCGTGGTGTTGCTGTATCCGGCAGAGGCGTTAAATACGGCCTCTGCCAATGCTTTGCTAAAAACATTGGAAGAGCCGCCACCGAATACCGTGTTCCTGTTGTGTTCCAATAGCTTGGATCGCCTGTTGCCGACTATTTTGTCGCGTTGCCGCAAGTTTGCCATGCCGGTGCCGTCACTGGTGGCAGCGTTGGCGTGGTTGCAAGCACAGGGTTTGAAAGAAGCCGATGCCAGATCGTTGCTGGCAGAGCAGGGAGGCGCACCGTTGACGGCTTACGCGCAGTCGCAAAGTGATGGCCGTGCGCTGATAGACGAATTTCTGGAACATCTGACCCAGCCCGGCATCGATGGCGCCTTGAAATGCGCGGAGCATTTGCAGAGAACCCCGGTTGTTGAACTGGTCGGCTGGCAGCAGCGCTGGCTTTACGACCTGTTTTCTCTCAAAATGTTCGGCACAATCCGGTATTATCCTCGCTATGAGAAAGCGCTTGCAGCGCTGGTCGCCAGAGTTGAAACCGGCGCTTTGCTAAGGGCGTTAAAAACAACTGGCGAGCGTCGTGCGATTGCGGAACATCCGTTGGCGGCGCGACTCTTTATTGAAGAGATGCTGCTTGATTACGCCGCTATGTTTGCTTGAATATTGAAAGGATCAAGATGGCAGAAAATTCGACGGGCACGCCCGAGCCGATCAAATTGGCCCGACCTTCGGTGCTATCTCTGGTAATTAAGGAAAAGTCGGCGCTGTATGCGGCTTACATGCCATTCCTGACCAACGCCGGTATTTTCGTGCCGACCAACAAGACCTACCATCTTGGCGACGAGATTTATCTGATCCTGAGTCTGGTGGACGACGCTGCCAAATATCCGATTGCGGCCAAGGTGGCATGGATCACACCGAAAAACGCTAACAACAACAAGGCGCAGGGGGTAGGCGTGCACTTTCCCGACGACGACAGCGGCCACCGCTTGCGCAAACGTATCGAGGAAATCCTCGGCTCGGCATTGGGCTCGTCACGGCCGACACATACTTATTAAATTTGTTAACACCTTAAAAACCACGTCCTAAGGACGTGGTCATCGACTGAGCTTCCCCCGAAATTTAGTCTTCCATAGGTAACGTAAAATCAACGATCCTTTGGAAAGACCAGCAATGAAGAAGATACCAAAACAGATGTACACGGCGGAGTTCAAGGAGCTAGCCGTG
>NZ_JBIIVN010000064.1:0-12417 GCF_044339385.1 Collimonas sp.
CACCGCTGGTCGTAGCTTACGCAATCGCCGGCAACATGACACGCGACCTCATGACTGAGCCTGTCGGCAAGGGCAAGGGAGGCAAAGATATCTATCTGGGCGACATCTGGCCAACTTCGCAAGAAGTCGCCAAGCTGATGAAGTTTGCGATGAACGCCAAGGTCTTCAAGGCCAACTACGCCGACGTCAAGGGCGCGCCAGGCAAGCTGTGGGAAGCCATCAAGGGCGTCGCCGGTGGCGAAGTCTACAACTGGCCGAAATCGACTTACATCGCTGAGCCGCCGTTCTTCCAGGACTTCACCATGGTACCGAAGGCAGCCGCGACCGGCATCACCGGCGCGCGCGCACTGGGCGTGTTCGGCGACTCCATCACGACCGACCACATCTCGCCAGCCGGCGCCATCAAGGAATCCAGCTCAGCCGGTAAATGGCTGATCGCCAACGGCGTGCTGAAGGCAGACTTCAACTCCTACGGCTCGCGTCGCGGCAATCACGAAATCATGATGCGCGGTACGTTCGCCAACGTCCGTATCAAAAACCTGATGATTCCGCCGACACCCGACGGCTCGCGGGTTGAAGGCAGCATCACGCTGTTCCAGCCTACCGGCGAAGAAACCTCGATCTATGACGCCGCAATGCAATACATCAAGGATGGCGTGCCAACCATGGTGTTTGCCGGCGAAGAGTACGGTACAGGCTCGTCGCGCGATTGGGCAGCCAAGGGTACGCAACTGCTGGGCGTGAAGGTTGTGTTTGCGCGCTCGTTCGAGCGTATCCACCGCTCCAATCTGGTCGGCATGGGCGTGTTGCCGCTGCAATTCATCGGTACCGACAGCGTGCAAACGCTGGGCATCACCGGCAATGAAACCTTCGACCTGAAGGGCATTGACGGCGAAATCAAGCCACAGCAAGACGCTACCCTGGTAATTCATCGCGCCAATGGCGAAACCAAGGAAGTCAAGGTCCTGCTGCGTATCGACACCCCGATCGAAGTCGATTACTACAAACACGGCGGTATTCTGCCGTTCGTGCTGCGCCAGTTGCTGGCAGCGTGATCATCCGACCGTTTGGCGTCATCTGCTCTGCCGGATGGGGCTAGGCGGTCGGTTGTCAGTCATCTGAATGAAATAACAAGCGCCGGCACTGCCGGCGTTTTGCATTTCTGCGGCCCGCTCGCAGAAATGCACTACAATACAAACTTGCAGTCTTCCTGCCTCAGAGTGGTTGAAACTCTCAGCAAGCGGTCGTGGGCCAGAAGGCAGCGCAGAAAAGCGGAGCATATTTAAATAGACGAATATGTGAGCATCTCAGTTGCCCGCTGATGCATCGGATGCGAATGCGCATCTGCTACGGTCGCGCAGTAAGATATTGACTATGTTGTCAGCCCCCACTCTATCTACCATGCGCCGCCCGTCAAAAAAACCTTCCCGTAAATTTTCTACCGACAGCCACCGCCTGGCCGAACTGGCACAGGTATTGACGCAAGCGTCCAGCCGCCTCGAAGAGCGTTCATGGGAACGCGATATCGAAGTTTTGCTCAACAAGCACTTCAAGGCGCACCATCAGGAACCGATCGATGGCGCGCTGGAACAACTTTTTCCGACCCAACCGGATGCCTACGATGCGCTGATGGATATGGTCGAAGCCTGCAGCGAATCGAGCAGCATCGCGTATCAAGGCAAACAATACGATTGCCTGCTGGTCGGCATACCGCTGTTGGCATGGACGCGTTTCTCGATTGGCTCGGGGCCGATTCCAGCCGATGTGATAGCAACGCTTAGCGCTCATCTGCATGCTCACATCCTGGCGCCGGAAGTATTGACCGCCATCGTGCCGACGCTGTACGCGATCGATCAGCTGCCGCGCAGCCACGCCGATACTTACACATTACTGCAACAACTTGCACATGCCGCGCTCAGCACCGCCCCGGTTCGCAACCCATCCAACCCGCCGCCGACCGCACCGTTTCTGGCCGGCACCCGTTATGTGCTGGCTGCGTTGGTGGTGCCGAGCGGGATGCCGCTGTTCCGCTGGCAACTGGCGCACGGCCACGCCGGCCACATTGCCGCAGACAAGGAACAGGCGCTGGAGCAATGGCGCAGCCAGATGACGCCCAACCTGACGCGCCTGCTACCCGGCTGCGGCATCCAGCTGCTGCTGCCGGAAGCCTACTTTGCCGCCTGCCGCGAAGCCGATCTGCAAATTCGACCGGCATCGCTGCGCGCAGCCAGTTATTACCTGACTCATACCCTGGAAATCGCGTCGAAGGATCTGCACGCCAGCATCGGCCGCTTCAGCGAACAACCAGAGAGCGGCCGCGTCGATGAATACCGCATCGGCTTCTCGCTCGGCCAGACCACCGAAGTGATTTATGGCGTGGTGTGGCCGCTGTATGGACAGGAAGAAGCCAACGAAGATGTTATTTTGCGTAGCGGCAATAGCGATCCCGCCAACGCCGAACCGGAGACGCCACTGGAACAGATCCTGGCCTTGTTGCGCGAGTGCGGCGTCGACGATATCCAGCGGCATGCCGGGCTGTATGCGATGGAATTCTGCGATGATTGCGGCACGCCGCTGTATCCCGATCGCGAAGGCGACCTGGTGCATCCGGAGATGCCGGAGGATGCGCCGACCGGATCAGCGCATTTTCATTGAGTCAACTCGGCTGGCCCGTCAGGCAGCCGAAGCAAACACAGGTAAGGATGATGCGCCGCCGCTCAACGCGCGGCCCATCAACCCTGCGAGACAAGCTTACGAAAGCTTGCAACACACGCTTACGAGACTCGCTTACGAGACTCGCTTACGAGACAGCCCGCAGTATCGGCTGCAACACCACCGCCCCCCAGACGCGCGCTGCGTGCGCCATCCCAACCGGTCTCAAGATCAGGCAAATTGGCATTGTCCTTGAACGGCAACTCCAGCGTCAGCGATACGCATTTGAAGGTATGGCCGATATATTTGGACGCCAGGGTCAGCACATCATCGCTGTACTTGCTGGCCGCATAACCGAATTCGGTCTGAAAATCGGGGCTGGCGCGCTGGAAATCGTCGATGAATTTTTGCTGCTCCAGCACTTGCTGCGGGCTGAAGTCTGACAACATTTCCGAACCGGCCACAAACACATACGGCAACGCTTCATCGCCATGCACATCCAGGAACAGATCGCAGCCGACTTCATGGATCTTGTTGCGCACCGCGAATACTTCTGGACTACGCTCCAGGGATGGCGTCATCCACTCACGGTTCAGGTTCGCACCCGCAGCGTTGGTGCGCAGATTGCCGCGCACCGAGCCGTCCGGATTCATGTTAGGCACGATGTAAAACACCCCCTTCTGCAGCAAGCTGGTCGCCAGCGGATCGGCACGATCCAAGAGCGCATCGACCATACCGTCGGCAAACCATTTCGCCATGGTCTCGCCCGGATGCTGGCGCGCGATGACCCGCACTTTTTTCGGCGCATCCGGGTCGCCAATGATCAGCAGATTCATATCGCGGCCATCAATCGTACTGCCGATATCCTCGACTCGCGCCAACGGCGATTCCTCGGCGCTGCCGAGCAACGCCAGATGACGCTCCCAGGAATACGGCTCGAAGTAGGCGTAATAGACGCTGTCGCGGTCCGGCGTATGCTCGATGGTCATCACCTCGCCGTCAAACCCGGTCGGCACCCGGAACCAGGTCTCGCGGTCATAGCTGGCGACCGCCTGATAGTTTTCCCACCCCTTCGGATAGGTGCTGGCACCGGCATTCAAGAAACGAATCCGGCACGCCTCGTCACGCGCACCCTGCAGACGGAAATAAAACCATTGGGTGAAATCCGCGTGCGAATCGCTACGGATTTTCAATTCGATTTGCTGAGGATCATCGGCGCGCACGACTTCAATCGCTCCGGCGTCAAACTACTGGCTAATTTTGATTGGCATGAGATTATTGTGTGAGGTTCCCTCGGTTTTCCGTCTTCCATCAGACGACTCTTATGCGGCCTGCTTTTCCTGATTCTGCGCACTGATCCAGCGGTTTGAGAACTGGACTGGCGATTTATATCCGAGGTTTGAATGCCGCCGCTTGTGATTATAAAACACCGCGAATTATTCAAAGCTTGCCGCCTTCATCTCGGCACGCGTCGGATAGGGCATACTTTGGTAGCGCTCGTTCTTGAAGCTGTTAAACCAGCTTCCGGTCGGCGAGTGTCCCAGCAATTTTCCTTGCGGCTCATCGAACACGTCATGCCGAACTCGTCCAATTTTTTCTGGTAAGCCAGGCTGGCGTACTGACTCCCCCTGTCAGAGTGATGCAGAACACCCGGCACCGGCGGAACTAGGCCATCTTCAGCGCATCGCTCACCAAATCGGTTGTCATGCGCGGCTTGAGGACCAGCCGATTACTTCTTTCATCCACCGCACACAGGGGGGTAATTATGCCTAATGCCAAGCCTGCCGGCGTGCGCTGCATTTAATTGGACGCGGCCAACCGGTGCCGTATCTTCCATCGCCCAGAGCAATTGACCGCGGTGTAGAATCGGCGGTTTGCATTCCAGATGCATGTCAGAAAAACGAGGAAGAATCCGAATGGGATCAAAGCGATTGAGTCCGAGTAGCGTACTGTCGGTGCTTTTTATGCTGCTCACGATGCTGCTATCTTCTTGCGCGGCGCTGATCGGTCCGCGCGATGTTGAATTTCCGTTATCTAAAATGCATCAGTCGCTGGATAAGCGGCTGCCGTTTTCACAGCGTTACATGACTTTGTTTGACGTCACCGCCAGCCAGGCTAAATTGACCTTGCCGCTTGGGCAGGATCGCTTGTCGATCGATACCGACGTCACCGTGGCGTTGCCGCTGCTGGGCAAGTCGTGGAGTGGCAAGATGCAAATATCAGGCGTGCTGGCACTGGATAATCTGCATAACGCCGTCATTCTGACCGCACCGAGGCTGGGCCAATTGGGGTTCCAGGGTGTCGACAAAAACTATGCCGCGCAAGTCGCGCAGATCGGTAATTTTCTGGCTGCGCAGATGCTCGACAAGGTGCCTTTGTATACCTTCAAGCCGGAAGATCTGCGTTATGCCGGGGTGACGTTCATGCCGACAAAAATCGGCACGAAGCCGGAATCCCTCGTGATAACCTTCGAGCCGGTAAAATAGCCGGCTTGCCCGGTCGGCTATTTTTTAACGCAGCGCTACCTACTGCCGCCATGCCTCGCTTCTGCCTGGCTTGCTGGCGTTTGTAACGCCCGTTGCAACATCGATTTCTCTTTGCCTGTCAATTCTTTTTTTCTTCTTCTTTTTCTTTTTCTTTTTTTACCAGACTACATGGATATTATTCTCGCGCTAAAAGTTCTCATCATGGGCCTGGTCGAGGGCTTTACCGAGTTCCTGCCGATTTCTTCGACCGGCCATTTGATCCTCGCCGGCAGCCTGCTCGATTTCAGCGCCGCTATTACGCGTGAAAAAGCCGAAGTGTTCGACATTGCCATCCAGGCCGGCGCCATTCTCGCGGTTTGCTGGGAATATCGGACCCGCATCGGCGCTGTGCTGCGCGGGCTGCCGCATGATCCCAGGGCCCGCAAGCTGGTCATCAACCTGGCGATTGCTTTCATGCCGGCGGCAATACTCGGGCTGGCCTTCAACCGCATGATCAAGGACCAGCTGTTTGCACCGCTGCCGGTGGCGATTGCATTGATCGTCGGCGGTTTGATCATTCTCTGGGTCGAAAGGCGCAACAAGAATCGCGTCAGCGTGGCACGGATTGAGTCGGTTGACGACATGAGCGCGCTCGATGCACTGAAGATCGGCTTTGCCCAGGCGTTCGCGTTGATCCCAGGTACCAGCCGCTCCGGCGGCGCCATCATCGGCGGCATGCTGTTTGGCTTGTCGCGCAAGGCGGCTACCGAATTTTCTTTTTTCCTGGCGATTCCGACGCTGTTTGCAGCAACCATCTATTCGCTTTATAAGGATCGCGCTTTGTTGTCGGCTGCGGATATTCCGCTGTTCTCGATCGGCACCGTGGCAGCGTTTGTGTTGGCATTCCTGTGCGTGCGCTGGTTGCTGCGCTATATCAGCAGCCATGATTTCACCGTATTTGCCTGGTATCGGATTGTGTTTGGGCTGGTGGTGGTTGTCACCGGTTACATGGGCTGGGTGACCTGGGCGCATTGAGTGGCCCTGGCCGCAAACCCGATTGGTGTTTGTTTTTGATGATCTATTCTTCAATGGGAGAAGGTTGTGGCAAGTGTATGTTCCGCTGGTACCGATATCGGGTTTGCGTCGCTCGATTATCTGCAAGTCGCGATTCTCGGCGTGATTCAAGGGATTTCCGAGCTATTGCCGATTTCTTCCACCGCGCACATGCGCATCGTGCCGGCATTGCTCGGCTGGCATGATCCCGGCTCGGCATTTTCCGCCGCGATGCAACTGGTGGCACTTGCCGCCGTGGTCAGTTATTTCTGGCGCGATGTGCGCGCTGTTACGGTTGGCAGCATCACTGCCGTGCGTCAGCGCGATTTCAGCAGCCCATCGTTCCGCCTTGGCGTGGCGATCATCCTGGCGACGATTCCAATCGGGATTGCCGGGCTGTCGCTGTCCCACGTCCTTAACGCCTGCGGTTCGCCGTTGCGCAGCCTGAGCGTGATCGGCTATGCCTGTATCGGCATGGGCGTGTTGCTGGCGCTGGCTGAAGTCAGTTGCAAGCATCGCCGCACGGTCGGCGACATGCGTCTGCGCGATGCACTGATCGTCGGTCTGGCGCAGGTTGGAGCGTTGATCCCGGGTGTATCGCGTTCCGGTTCCACGCTGACTGCCGCCTTGTTCCTTAATTTTAAGCGCAAAGAAGCGGCGCGTTTTTCTTTCCTGTTAGGCTTGCCTGCTATCGCGCTGGCCGGTTTGAAAGAACTGCTGGTGTTGTTTCATCTGCACATGCCGCTGGAAACCTGGATGCTGTTGATTTTCGGTTTGCTGGTGGCCAGTATTTCTGCCTTTGCCGCGATCTGGGGCTTGATGAAGTTCCTGGAAAAGTTCTCGACATGGCCGTTCATTGTGTACCGCATCGCACTGGGTATTTTCCTGCTGGTCGCAGTCAACAATGGGTTTTTAAGTTAATCAGGCAAGCTCATTCAAGCTGAGCCAAGCAAAGTAAAAGTAAAAGTATTTAATGCCAAATTCAGCACAAGCAACTCCGGCAACTCCGGCCACTCCGGCCACTTCGGCCACTTCGGCCACTTCGGCCACTTCGGCCACTTCGGCCGACCCGCAAGCCTTGCATATCTTGCAGACGATATTCGGCTATCCGTCTTTCCGCGGGCAGCAGGCTGAAATCGTCAGCCACGTGGCCAACGGCGGCGATGCGCTGGTGCTGATGCCGACCGGCGGCGGCAAGTCCCTGTGCTACCAGATCCCAGCCTTGTTACGGGATGGCGTTGGCGTGGTGGTGTCGCCACTGATCGCATTGATGCAGGATCAGGTCGATGCCCTGGCCGAAGTCGGGGTGCGGGCCGCGTTCCTGAATTCCACCCAGACCTATGAAGAAGCGTCGCAGATTGAGCGGCAGGTGCGCAACGGCGAAATTGATCTGGTCTATGTGGCGCCGGAACGCTTGCTGACGCCACGTTGCCTGGAGTTGCTGGCGGCGTCGAAAATCGCTTTGTTTGCCATCGACGAGGCCCATTGCGTATCGCAATGGGGCCATGATTTCCGGCCGGAATACATCAAGTTATCGATCCTGCACGAGCGCTTCCCGCAGGTGCCGCGCATCGCGCTGACCGCCACTGCCGATCAGCAGACCCGCGAGGAAATTGCCGAGCGTTTGCAATTGCAGCAGGGCGCGCGTTTTGTTTCTTCATTCGACCGTCCCAACATCCACTATCAGATTGTCGAAAAAGCCAATGGCCGCAAGCAGTTGCTCGACTTTATTCAAAGCGAGCATGTCGGCGACGCCGGTATCGTCTACTGCCTGTCGCGCAAGAAGGTCGAGGAAACGGCTGAGTTTCTGGCGCAGCAAGGCATCGTCGCACTGCCTTATCACGCCGGCATGGATTACGCGTTGCGTACCAAAAACCAGGGGCGCTTCCTGCGTGAAGACGGTATTGTGATGGTCGCCACCATCGCCTTCGGCATGGGAATCGACAAGCCGGATGTGCGCTTCGTTGCCCATCTGGACTTACCCAAAAGCATAGAGGGTTATTACCAGGAAACCGGCCGTGCCGGTCGCGACGGCGCTCCTGCCAATGCCTGGATGGCATATGGTTTGCAGGATGTGGTGCAGCAGCGCCGCATGATCGACGAATCGGAAGCCGGCGAAGTATTCAAGCGGGTCCAAGGCGTCAAGCTTGATGCCATGTTGGGCCTGTGCGAAACCTTGCATTGCCGCCGGGTGCGCCTGCTGGATTATTTTGGCCAGCGGTCGCAGCGCTGCGGCAATTGCGATACCTGCATGAGCCCGCCGGTTTCGTTTGACGCCACCGTGGTGGTGCAAAAGTTGTTATCCACTATTTATCGTGTCGATCAGCGCTTTGGTGCAATGCATGTGATGGACGTTCTGCGCGGCATCGATTCCGACAAGATGAAGCAATGGCGTCACGATCAGCTCTCCACGTTCGGCATCGGCAGCGACCGCAGCGAGGCTGAGTGGCGCGCCATTCTGCGGCAGTCGATCGCGCTTGGCCTGATCACTGTCGATCACGAATCCTACAGCGCGCTCAAGCTGACCGATGCGGCGCGGCCGGTGCTCAAGGGCGAGCATCCGGTGCAGTTGCGGCAGTACCAGAAACCGGTCAGCCAGAAGCGCAACAGCGGCAAATCCAAGGGTTACGTTGAGACCGATCTGTCGACGCTGGAGCAGGCCATCTTTGAGAAGCTGCGCTGGTGGCGGGTCGAGACTGCACGCAAGCACAATGTGCCAGCCTACGTCATTTTCCACGACGCCACCATGCGCGAAATTGCCAAGGCACAGCCGGCTTCGCTGGACGACTTGCGTGGCGTCAGCGGGGTTGGCGAGAAAAAACTGGAGACGTACGGGGCTGAGATCGTGGCGCTGATTGCTGAGCTGGGGTAGCGGCTGATGGGGTTCAATTGAGGCCCGATCCCCGGTTTCCATGCGCCGCTTCATTCCCGCGAATACGGCAATCCATTGTTACTATACTGCTCTCTAATGTGGATCGCCGCCGTGGCGGGGATGACCCAGCCGCGCCACGGCTACGCCAAATGATGCTTAAGCCGCCGTTCCCAGCGCTGCCATCAATGTTTGTCTGATTTTGGACTCTTGCGGCGCTACCCCAAATCCAACCATCACACCGTGCTCGTCGAAGAAACGGCAGATGGTTCTGTCGCCATCGGTTTCGGTTTCCCAGCGGCCTGCCGCAACCGCATGTTGCGGCGGCGGCACTAGCGCCAGCGGGTAGCTTGGTGTCTTGACGATCACCGGCGAGTCTTTCAGGTCGATTTCGGTATCTTCACCAGTCAGGGTCTTGGCTATGGCACGCGCCGCTGCCAGGATTGGCGCGATATACGGCAGCGGGCTGGTGCGGCCTTGATTATCTATCCGATATTCGGCGCAATCGCCGAGCGCATAAACATCGGCGGCGCTGGTGCGGCCGTGGTTATCGACGATGATGCCGCGTCCGGTTGCCAACTGTGCTGCTTGCGCCAGCGTCAGATCAGGGCGCAGGCCGACTGCCGACAGCACCACATCGGCAACCAGCGCATCGCCATTTGCCAGCGTCACTTTGAACCCGCCTTCGGCGTGCTCGACGCCGGTAGCGGTGGTGCCCAAACGCAGATCGACGCCGTGTGCACTGAGCGCTGCCTGCAAGCCCTGCGATAGTGCCGGCGCCGCCAATGCCGACAGCGGTACGGCGTTAGGATCGATTAATGTGGCATGATGGCCGTGCGTTGCCAGATCGTCCGCGAATTCGCAGCCGATCAGGCCGGCGCCGATGATCGCCACGCGCGCCGAGGCGCGTTGATCCGGCAGCAGCCTGGCGCGGAAAGTGGCGTAGTCGTCAATGTGATTGACCGACAATACCTGATCGCTGGCATCACCCGCCAAGCCAAGCCGGATCGCGCGTGCGCCGACGGCGATCACCAGTTTTGCGTATTCGAACGTGCCGCTACTGGTGTCGACCACCTTGCGGCCAGTGTCGAAGTGCGTGACGCGGGTCTTGGTAAGGATGTTGGCGCCGACCTGCTCAGCCATTTGCACGGCGCTTTGCGATACCAGCTGCGCCGCCAGTTTCTTTTGCGCGAACGCATTCGATAGCATTGGCTTCGAATAGAAGCCTCCATCGTCGGCGGTGATGATGAGCAGCGCGGCGGCCTTGTCCAGCTTGCGCACTTCACGTGCCAGCGAGTAAGCAGCCATGCCGGCGCCGATGATGATGATGGGTTTCATAAGGTCCTGAGGGATGATTGGCAATGATGATAAGGCTGTTGAGCCTGAGGTGAATAATGTCAGGGCCACGCCGCCGCACAATGGCGGCAGCGCGCCTTGAGCGCGATCGCTGCGATAACGGTATTAATCGTATTAATTAATCGTATTAAATTAATATCGCATTAATCGCAGTACAGCCTGCCTACAGTGATTGCGGCGGCCATGATTGCGCTCGAAGTTTTTGCAATGCTTGAGCAGAGTTAGATTTCAACCATTTCAAAATCGGCCTTGGCGACGCCACAGTCAGGGCATTCCCAATCGGCCGGAACGTCTTCCCATTTGGTGCCGGCGGCGATGCCGTCGTCCGGCCAGCCGGCCGCTTCGTCATAAATCAATCCGCATACGATGCATTGGTAAGTCTTCATTTTGCTTCCTTTGTGTGTCAATGTTGAATGTTTGTTTGTTTGTTTGTTTGTTTGTTTGTTTGTTTGCCTGCCCGCGCTTGCCCCACCGGCAGGCGTGATGGTTTATCGCCTGAGCCCGGCTTGCCTTACGCCGTTTTCGCGGCGTTGAGTGTATTCAGTGCATGTTGGTAGTGGTTGGCGTGGCGCTCTTCCACCTTGGTCAGCGCGGCGAAGCGCTTGGCGGCTTTTTCCAGCGCGCGCTTGAAGTTCTCAGCATGCTCTTTGGATTCAGCGATTTGTTCGTCGTACTCGGCGACGGCGGCGTGGTTACCTTCTTCGATCGCCAGATGACGGAATTTCGGGTACATCTCGGTGTATTCGTAGGTTTCGCTTTCGATGGCGATTTCCAGCGACTTGGCCGGTGTCAGTTGCGCCTTCGGATACAGCAGGTCGAGATGGCCGAAAGCGTGCATGACTTCCTGCTCGGCGGTGTCTTCAAATATCTTGGCAACATCGTCGGCACCAGCTTCACGCGCCAGCTTGGCGAAATAACGGTATCTGATATGGGCCATCGATTCGCCGGCAAATGCGGCTTCCAGGTTGGCGATGGTGACTGATTTGTTGCTGTTGTCTTGGTTTGCCATGTTGTTCTCTCTCTAAATAATTGCCGGGAAGGAAATTTTTGCACTTGCTTCAGGACGCATAATAGTTTTTATTAATTGCTTTGGGAAATTGATTATTTTCATTGCCTCGATAGTTTTTCGATTGTTATTTTTTATATTCGAATAGTTTTTTCAAATGGGAAAAATGAATGAAATCACTCTTCACCATGCGAAATTCACATGGTTTGCGGCAACCAGTCTGATAAAATCAAGGACTTTCACTTGTTACACTGGGGACAGACGCATATGGATTCGATGATTGATAAAAAAGAAGAGCTCCGCCAACAATTGCGTCAAGCTGCGCTTGAATATCACGAGTTTCCGACCCCCGGAAAAATCAGCGTAACGCCAACCAAATTATTGACAAACCAGCGCGATCTGGCGCTGGCTTATTCGCCAGGCGTAGCCGCTGCTTGCGAAGAAATCGTCGCTGATCCGGCCAACGCTTTCCGTTACACCGCACGCGGCAACCTGGTTGCCGTCATCACCAACGGTACTGCCGTGCTGGGCCTGGGCAACATCGGGCCGCTGGCATCGAAGCCGGTGATGGAAGGTAAGGGCGTATTGTTCAAGAAATTCGCCGGCATTGACGTTTTCGATATCGAAATCAACGAACACGATCCAGACAAGCTGTGCGACATCATCGCTTCGCTGGAGCCGACCTTCGGCGGCATCAACCTGGAAGACATCAAGGCGCCGGAATGCTTCGAGATCGAACGCAAGCTGCGCGACCGCATGAAGATTCCGGTCTTCCATGATGACCAGCACGGCACCGCGATCATTGTCGGCGCGGCGATCCTGAACGGCCTGAAAGTGGTCGGCAAGGATATCAAGCAGTGCAAGCTGGTGGTATCTGGCGCTGGCGCTGCGGCACTGGCCTGCCTCGATCTGATCGTCGACCTGGGCTTTCCGATTGAAAACATTTTCGTCACTGATCTGGCCGGTGTGGTCTACAAGGGTCGTGTCGAGCTGATGGATCCGGACAAGGAACGTTT
>NZ_JBIIVN010000065.1:0-12346 GCF_044339385.1 Collimonas sp.
GCTTGGCCCGTTTGGTGCGTTTTACGTAGGTCATTTTTTCCTCTATGGTGGCAGTGTGCTGCCAAATGACCGTTTACACAAAACTAATTACACCCTCAAAAGGCCAGCGAAAGCATGACCAATGAGCACTGGCTGAAACTGGCAAAGCGCGTCAACACGCTGCTGGCACAACCCGATGTCGACGGCATCGTCATCACCCACGGTACTGATACCATCGAAGAAACCGCTTACTTCCTCGATCTCACCGTCAAGAGCCGTAAGCCGGTCGTGATCGTCGGCGCGATGCGTCCTTCAACGGCGATTTCTGCCGACAGCCCGATCAACCTGTACAACGCAGTCCTATTGGCCGGTAGCAAGGATGCGATCGGCAAGGGCGTGCTGGTGTCGCTCAACGATCAGATCAATGCGGCGCGTGACGTCACCAAGACCAACACCTCGGCCACCGATACCTTCAAGTCGCCTGAACTGGGCCTGCTCGGCTACATTCAAGGCAACAAGGCTTATTTTTACCGTCAATCGACCCGTAAGAACACAACCGATACCGAGTTCGACATCAGCAAGCTCGACGTACTGCCGCAAGTCGACATCATTTACGGCTACGCCAACATGAGGCGCGCCAGAAGGGCGTCATCATTGTCCGCGCCAGCCGCGTCGGTCAAGGTATCGTGGCCCGTAACGGCGAAGCCAACGACGATGAACTCGACTTCGTGGTGTCCGATACGCTGAACCCGCAAAAAGCCCGTATTCTGCTGATGTTGGCCTTGACCAAGACCAATAACACCAAGGAAATCCAGCGTATGTTCTATGCCTATTGATATCAATGGGTATGTCAATATGAACGGCGTGTCTGGCTGAGTGCCGGCATTGCGCCAGGCACAAAGAAGGGGTGCATAAAAAAGGGGAAGCACATCGTAGTGTGCTTCCCCTTTTTGCGTGACGCGCCTGTCTCTGTCAGCGTGTCTTTAGCAGCTTGTGGCGATCAGCGTGTGACAGGCTTGTAGCGGATACGCTTAGGCTTGGCGCCTTCTTCACCCAGGCGCTTGCGCTTGTCGGCTTCGTATTCCTGATAGTTGCCGTCAAAGAACGACACTTGCGATTCGCCTTCGAAAGCCAGGATATGGGTCGCGATGCGGTCCAGGAACCAGCGATCATGGCTGATCACCATCACGCTGCCGGCGAACTCCAGCAACGCGTCTTCCAACGCCCGCAGGGTTTCGACGTCGAGGTCGTTGGACGGTTCATCCAGCAGCAGCACGTTACCGCCTTGCAGTAGCGTTTTGGCCAGATGCAAGCGCCCGCGTTCACCGCCGGACAGGTTGCCGACGATCTTTTGCTGGTCGCCGCCCTTGAAGTTGAAACGACCCAGATAGGCACGCGATGGCATTTCAAAGCGGCCGACTGTGAGGATATCGGCACCACCGGAGACGTCTTCGAACACCGTCTTCTGGTCCGCTAGCGAGTCGCGCGACTGATCGACAATCGATACCCTTGCGGTGCTGCCGATCACCACTTCACCGCTGTCTGGCTGTTCCTTGCCGGTGATCATCTTGAACAGTGTCGATTTACCGGCGCCGTTAGGGCCGATGATGCCGACGATAGCACCGGCCGGGATACGGAAGCTAAGGTTATCGATCAGCATACGGTCGCCGAATGACTTCGAGACGTTCTTGAATTCGATCACTTCATTACCCAGGCGCTCAGCCACTGGAATGAAGATTTCCTGGGTTTCGTTGCGCTTCTGGTATTCGTGCTCGCTCAATTCATTGAAGCGCGCCAGACGGGCCTTACTCTTGGCCTGCCGGCCCTTCGGATTCTGTCTTACCCATTCCAGCTCTTTGGCGATGGTTTTCTGACGCGACGATTCGCTGGCTTCTTCCTGCTTCAGGCGATTACCCTTTTGCTCCAGCCACGAGCTATAGTTGCCTTTCCATGGGATGCCGTGGCCGCGGTCCAGTTCCAGAATCCACTCGGCAGCGTTGTCGAGGAAGTAGCGATCATGGGTGATGCCGACCACGGTGCCCGGGAAACGTTGCAGGAATTGTTCCAGCCAGTCGACCGATTCGGCGTCCAGATGGTTGGTCGGTTCGTCCAGCAGCAGCATGTCTGGTTTCGACAGCAGCAGGCGGCACAACGCCACACGGCGTTTTTCGCCACCGGAGAGCACGCCGATCTTGGCGTCCCACGGCGGCAGACGCAGGGCATCGGCGGCCATTTCCAGTTGCAGGTCCAGATTGCCGTCGCCGGCAGTGGCCAGGATGTCTTCCAGACGGGCCTGTTCAGCCGCCAGCGCGTCGAAATCGGCGCCTTCTTCAGCATACGCAGCGTACACCGCATCGAGCTTGGCTTGCGCTTCAAACGCTTCGCCCAGTCCACCTTCGACGGCCTGGCGCACAGTCTGTTCCGGATCAAGCTGCGGCTCCTGCGGCAGGTAACCGATATTCAGGCCTGGCATGGGCACGGCTTCACCCTGAATATCCTTATCGATGCCTGCCATGATTTTCAGCAAGGTCGATTTGCCGGAACCATTCAGGCCCAGCACGCCAATCTTGGCACCGGGGAAGAACGACAGCGAAATATCTTTCAGGATCTGACGTTTGGTCGGCACGATTTTGCTGACCTTGTTCATTGTGTAGACGTATTGAGCCATGAGGAGCAGTGATTATAAAAAATAATGCGGTGAATAAAGCGGGCCACTAATGCCACTAATGCCACTAATGCCACTAATGCCATTAATAACCCATAGCAGCCAAGAATAACTGATGCACGCCAGGTTGACGAATAGTTAATGCCGGCATCTCATGCCGACGCGCCTGGGCGTATTTTAAACGTTCGCCACAGTCCTTCGGCCGAATACAGCGCCAAAGCGCACCAGATGAGGATAAAACCGTTGAGGCGGTTGCCGTCCAGTTGTTCGCCGTAGAGCCAGACGCCGAACAGCAATTGTAGCGATGGCGTGATGTATTGCAGCACGCCGACCAGCGAAAGCGGAATGCGGCGCGCACCGGCGGCGAACATCAGCAACGGGATCGAAGTGATCGGCCCGGCCGCAACCAACAGCCACTTGGTGGCGGTTGAGGCGCTGCTGAAGGTGTTGTGGTCCTGCTGCGAGGTGTACGCCAGGAAGGCTAGCGCCAGCGGCAGCACCAGTGCGGTTTCCAGCGCCAGGCCAGGCAATGCGCCGAGGCTGGCGGTCTTGCGCAGCAAGCCGTAGCCGCCGAAGGTGACAGCCAGCGTCAGCGCGATCCAGGGCGGATGGCCTGCTTGCCAGGTCAGCCACAGCACGGCGCAGAAGGCGATGGTAATGACAAGCCATTGCAACGGCCGCGGCCTTTCGTGCAGGAACATCAGGCCGAGCGCGACGCTGACCATCGGGTTGATGAAGTAGCCCAGGCTAGCCTCGAGGATGTGATTATTGTTGACTGCCCAGATATAAGTCGTCCAGTTGGCAGTCAGTAGCAGCGCGCTGGCTATGAAACCGCCGATCACGCGCGGCTGGCGCAGCATCGGTACGACCCAGGCCCATTGCTTGCGCACCGTCAGCACGATCAGCAGGAACAGAAAAGACCAGATAACCCGATGCGCAACGATATCGACCGGCGGCACTTCAGCCTCAAGTGCCTTAAAGTAAATCGGGAACAAGCCCCACAGGACGTAGGAGGCGATGGCGTAGAGCATTCCTGCTCGCATAGGTTTTTAATTTGCGGGACAGAGTTTAGGGGCCACTGTAGCGTGGCGCATTACGCTGTCCTTAACTGACTGGAGAAAACGGTTAAATTGCGACGGAAAACAAGCCGAAGAAAAAATAATAGACGGCAATGGGCATTCTACGCAATAAATGGCTGTCATGAGGACGCCAGCAGCTGCTGGAAATAAAAGACTATCGAACCCGGTTCAGGCGGCGCTTGATAACGGCTTATGCCATCGGGACAGAGCGACACCGCCGGTGCGAAGACCGCGTTCAAGCCGGTGCCGCCACTTGCAACAGGCGCTGATGTTCCGGCCGCGCGATGCAGCGGTGCAATAGCAATCCGCCCATGCCGCAGGCCGCCATGACCACCATCAGCGGCAGCGCCGTGCCGTCATGCCACAGGCTCATGGCAACGCCGGAAGTGATGCCGATCGCAAATTGCAAGGTGCCCATCAAGGCCGATGCCGTGCCAGCCTGTTTGCCTTGCTGCGACAACGCAATCGCCGAAGCGTTAGGGCTGATGAAGCCGTAGCTGGCAAGGTAGCCGAAGAAGCCGGTCAGCAGCACCGGCAAGCTGTTGACGCCGCATGCCACCAGCAACGCTACCAACACGCTGAGCACGGCCGGCATCCACAGCGCGCGGCCGAGAATCGTGTCCAGCGTATATTTACCGACCAGGCGCGCATTGACCTGCGAGGCGGCGATCAGGCCGAATGCATTGGTGCCGAACACGAAGCCGAAATTTTCGGGTTTGATGCCATGTAGTTCGATCAGCACGAATGAAGAACCGGTAATGTAGGCGAACACGCCGCCCTGAATCAATCCGCCGACCAGACCGTAGGCGACGAACTGGCGGTCTAGCAGCAGCCGGCCATATTGTTTGATGGTGCGGCCCAGGTGTAGCGGTTCGGCCTGGTGGCGATCAAGTGTTTCCTGCATCGCGTAATGGATCGCGATCAGGCAGAACAGACCAAAGCCGGTCAGGCCGCCAAAAATCACCCGCCAGCCCCACAGCTTGAGCACTGCGCCGCCGATCAGCGGCGCCAGCCCCATTACCAGCATCATCAATGAAAACGCTCTGGCAGCACCGGTGGTGCCGAGCCGGTCGCGGATCACAGCGCGTCCGATCACCATCCCGGCGCAGCCGCCCAATCCTTGCAGAAAGCGAAATACGATCAGCGCCGTTACGTCTTGCGCCAACATGCAGGCCAGCGAGCCGAGTACATACAGCGTCATGCCGACATACAACGGCGGCTTGCGGCCGAAGCGGCCGCTCAGCGGGCCGTAGAACATCTGGCCCACCGCCAGACCGACCAGAAAACTGGCTAGCGTCAGTTGCACCAGATTGCTGCCGACGCCTAACTGTTGAGCGATGGTGGGAAAGCTCGGCAGATACATGTCGATTGACAGCGAGCCGATGGCCGTCAGTGCCGCTAGCAATAGGAGCCAGCCCGGGAGCAGTTTTTCCGGCGCTAAGGTTGCAGGTGTGTTTTTCATGGAGTGCTTAGATTGCGCCAATTGCCGGCGCCGGTTTAACGATGTGAAGCAGGTGCAATGCGCTGACGGTAACTGCAGGAAGGCTGCACAACATCCAGGCTCATGTTACAGGAACTTCAGGTTGTTTGCCGTGAGCGCACGGTAGCAAGCTGCCGCAGTACCGTGCAGCCCGATCGTCATGGCGCGGCCACGTTGCCCCGTTGCCGCGCCGCCCGGGAAGATGCGCTACTCTGCCAGCAAATCCAGCAAGGTCATCGCAATCACTTTGGTGGCCTTGCGCAGATCCTCCAGCGCCAGATTTTCATCGGCTTGCTTGGCGTTGGACTCCATCAGCGTGCGCGGACCGGCGCCGTACAGCACTACCGGAATACCGTGCTCGCCGTATAGCCGGGCATCGGTATAGAGCGCTGAACCGTTGGCCGGAATCGCTTCTCCCAGCACCGCCAGCGCATTCGCCTGCACGCTGCACAACAGCTTTTCATGGCCCGCCAACGGACGCAGCGCGCGCCAGCAACAGGCGTTTGATTTCCACGCGGATCCCCGCCAAGCCAGTGACCGCAGCGTCGATCATGGCGCGCACTTCCGCTTCCACCGCAGCCGGATCTTCTTCCGGAATCATGCGGCGATCCATTTTCAGCACTACCTTGCCTGGCGCCAAATTAGTGTTGGTGCCGCCGTCGATGCGGCCGACGATCATGGTCGGATGGGTAATGCCGGGAATCGCCGAACTGATTTCTTTCAGCTCCGGCAGTCTGGCGTAGATCGCTTGCAGCACTTTGGTGGCTGCCTGCAACGCGTCATGGCCGGTTTCCGGCATCGAGCCGTGGGTGGCCTTGCCATGTAACGTGATTTCAAACTGCAGGCAGGCGTTATGCGCGGTGACGACGTTATAGCTGAAGCCGGGGCCGATCACCAGATCCGGCTTGGTCAGGCCGTTTTCCAGCAGCCAGGCCGGCCCCAGCAGACCACCGAATTCTTCATCGTAGGTGAAGTGCAGTTCGAGCGCGCCTGTGAGCGGCACGCCCAGCGCCTCCAGTGCCCGTACTGCAAAAATATAGGTGGCGAAATCGCCTTTCGATACCGCTGTTGCGCGGCCGTAGATACGGCCGTTGTCGATCTCACCGCCGTACGGTTGCTTGCTCCAGCCTTCGCCCGGCGGTACCACGTCGCCATGCGCGTTCAATGCCAGCGTCGGGCCGCCGTCTGCATATTGGCGACGCACGATCAGGTTGGTGATGCTCTCCATGCCGTAATCCCTGACTGTGGCCGCTGGCACCGGGTGCTTCTCGGCTTGCCAGCCCCAGGCGCGCATCAGTTCGGCAACTGCATCGGCGTGCGGCGCGTTATTGCCGGGCGGGGTGTCAGTAGGAATGCGGACGATCTTTTGCAGGAACGCGACTTCTTCGTCAAAGTGGCTGTCGATCCAGTTGGCGAGCTGGGCGGATAACGCGGCGTTGGTCATGGCGGAAAAGGAAAAAAAGGAAAGAGTGGCATCAGGGCTTGATTCTACGACGTTGCGGCCATGCGGGGGGGGGACGTCGGGCGGGCGTTGGCGCCGCTGCGCCAACGCCCCTGCAGAAAATCATCGGCGGGCATCCCGCGCGGCAGCAAATCTGCCGGCCCTACAAATTCAGGCGAGGTTAGCCGCCGATATATTCGCGGTGATAGCGCCGTCCGAGATCGGTCAGGATTTCATAGCCGATGCTGCCTGCCAGTCGCGCCACGTCGTCTAGCGGGCGATGCGGGCCGATCAGCTCCACGCTCGCGCCGGCCTGCAAGCGCTCGCTGGCGATGCCGCTGACATCAAGCGTGATCGAATCCATCGACACCGTGCCGACCATCGGTGTCGGCTGGCCGTCGATGAAGGCGATGCCGCGGTTGCTCATGCTGCGCAGCCAGCCATCGGCATAACCGACGCCGATGGTGGCGATACGCCGTTCTTCGGTGGCGCTATAGCTGATGCCGTAGCCGACATGCTCGCCACGCTGAATGGTGCGGCACTGGATGATGCGGCCGTGCAGCGCCACCACCGGCTGTAAGGGGTTGGCGACACCTGCCACTGGTGCGATGCCGTACAGCGCCGCGCCGGGACGCACCAGATCGAACTGGAAATCGGCGCCGAGAAAGATACCGGAGGAATTAGCCAGACTCGCAGGGATATGCGGCAAGCGCTGGCGCCAGCTTTGGAAGCGCGCCAGTTGGCTGGCGTTCATCGGATGGCTTTGATGCTCGGCGCAGGCCAGATGGCTCATCAGGAAACGCGGCGGGATGCTTTTCATGAACGCCGGATTGGCCAGCCAGGCCTCCGCTTCGGTTGCCGGCAAGCCCATGCGCGACATGCCGGTATCGACCTGGAAAATCGCCGGCAACGGGCGTTCAAGGCTGTGCGCCAGCGCATGCCACGCTTCAATTTGCTGCAAGCTGTTGAGCACCGGGGTCAGACCGTGGGCGATGAGTTCGCGTTCGGTAGCGGGCGGTGCGCCGTGCAGCACGAAAATTTCGGCAGTGGCCGGCAGCTGCGGCCGCAGCGCGATGCCTTCATCCAGATGCGCAACGAAGAAGTGGCGACAACCTTCTGCCGCCAGTGTCGGCCCGACCTTGTCGGCACCCAGGCCATAGGCATTGGCTTTGACGGCGGCGCCGACGGTGGCTTTGCCAGCCTGCTGCCGTAGCAGGCGATAGTTGCTGCGAACTGCTGCCAGGTCGACCGTGAGGATCGCGCCGGCATGTGCTGCTTGTGGAGTCATCGTGGGTTGCTCAAAAATATTGCTCAAAAACGTTGTGGTGTTGCCGCACGCCGGCCTGAAGTCGCTCAGGCATAGGCCGGATGCGCCGTTTGTACGAAATTTTTGCTGTAGCGGCTGACAGACAGGTCGTCCGATGCGATTGCCGGACGCCTGCCGGAAATCAGGTCTGACAACAATTGCGCCGAACCGCAAGACATGGTCCAGCCGAGTGTGCCGTGGCCGGTGTTGAGAAACAGGTTGCGGATATGAGTGGCGCCGACGATCGGTGTGCCGTCAGGCGTCATCGGCCGCAAGCCGGCCCAGAAA
The DNA here is from genome assembly GCF_044339385.1 of Collimonas sp. NCBI lineage: Bacteria > Pseudomonadati > Pseudomonadota > Betaproteobacteria > Burkholderiales > Oxalobacteraceae > Collimonas > Collimonas sp. The sequence goes on from NZ_JBIIVN010000065.1 coordinate 8,239, forward strand.
CTGGCGGCGGCCGTATTGCCGGCGCCCGGGAACAGGTCATTGACCACCATCTCCAGCGTGGCGCTGCGTTGCGGCTTGAGCGTCTTATTGAAACCGACGATCTCAGCCATGCCGCCGACACGGATACGCTCGTCGAAACGGGTGATGGCGATCTTGTAGGTTTCGTCGAGGATGGTCGACACCGGCGCCGCCTCGGCATCGACAATCGGCACCGTGATCGAATAGCCTTTCAGCGGGTACACCGGGATCTCCAGCAGCGCGCCGAGGAAGCCGGTGGAATAGGCGCCCAGCGCCACCACATAGTTGTCGGCCTGCAGGTGCTCGGAACCGCATTGAACCCCGGCGATTGCGCCGTTGGATAAGGTCAGCGCATCGATCTGCACGTTATAGCGGAAACGTACGCCCAGATCTTCGGCCATTTTTGCCAGTTTGGTGGTGAACATCTGGCAATCGCCGGTTTCATCGTTCGGCAGGCGCAACGCGCCGCTGAGTTTGTGCCGGACCGCTTGCAGCGCCGGTTCGGCCTGCGCCAGCTGATCTGGCGTCAGCAGTTCAAACGGTACGCCGGTTTCTTTCAAGACGTCGATATCCTTGGCCGCATCGTCGAGTTGCTGTTGGCTGCGGAATACCTGCATCGTGCCGAGCTCACGGCCTTCGTAGGTGATGCCGGTATCGGCGCGCAAGACCTTGAAGCAGTCGCGGCTGTATTCGGCCAGACGCACCATGCGCTCCTTGTTGACCGCGTAGCGGGCCGAACTGCAATTGCGCAGCATTTGCCACATCCAGCGCAGCTGGAACAGCGTTCCGTCAGGCGTGATCGACAGCGGCGCATGCTCCTGCAACATCCATTTCATCGCTTTCAACGGAATCCCCGGGGCGGCCCAGGGCGAGGCATAACCGGGCGAGATCTGACCGGCATTGGCGAAACTGGTTTCCTGCGCGGGCCCCGGCAGGCGGTCGATGACGCTCACTTCATGGCCGGCGCGCGCCAGATAATAGGCGCTGGTGACGCCAACTACGCCACTGCCAAGGATAAGGACTCGCATCTGTAATCTCCGTCATAGCTGCTCGGTTGATACGTTACTGCAAGCTCAAGATTCGCTGGTTGCGGGCGCCACGGCGCGAACAAATGAATTGCTTTTGGTTTGCAGCAATAAGCGCTATCGTATTAGCTATTTACTAGTATTTGTTACTGTATAAATTCACTAATTCGGGGATAAGTCCTGAAAATGTGCCTGAAAATTTGATCAAAAACCTGCCCTCAAGCGATCATGAGAATCTATAAGGAATCAAGCCGCGCGCTAGACAAACTAGACCGCCACATCCTGCGTTTGCTACAACAGGACGGCCGCATGTCGATGAAAGAGCTGGGCGAACAGGTCGGCCTGTCGATTACGCCCTGCATCGAGCGCGTCAAACGGATGGAGCGTGATGGCGTCATCGACGGTTATTACGCGCGCATCAACCCGGCTGCGGTAGGTGCTAAGCTGCTGGTGTTCGTCGAAATTACGCTGAACCAGAAATCGGCCAGCGCCTTCGAGCAATTCCGCCGTGAAGTGCTGCGCATTCCAGAGGTATTGGAGTGCCATCTGGTATCCGGCGATTTCGATTATCTGATCAAGGCCCGCATCCGCGAGATGGCGGAGTACCGCAAGCTCTTGGGCGACATGCTGCTGCAACTGCCAGGCGCTGCGCAATCCAAGAGCTATGTGGTGATGGAGGAGATCAAGGAGACGCTGGCGCTGTCCATGGAGGGTAAGTAGCTGCGCTTGACGACTAGCGGGAAGGTCGGCATGCGAACAGTCAAAAACAACGGCGACATCAACACCAACCCAGCGTATTTAAAACTAACCTAGCCTAGTTAAATGGGGTCGGAGTTTTTTTTTCGCGGTTCTTTGCGAAAATTACTCTGACCCCATTTAACGGGCCACGGAGCACATGCCTTTGCATTCGCCTGGCCTTATTCAGCCAGGCTGATTTCAATGCGCTCCTTGCCCTTGCCAGTGTTTTTCGCTTCAATTTGAGCAAGCCGATTTCTGCGGTCGAGCGTGGGTGGGTGCCGCCGCATGCCATGCGGGCTAAGCCGGCGACTTTCCTGTAGCGTCGCTGCGCGGCTTCATCGGTCAAGGCGGTGACGATCGGCAGGTCTGCCTGCGACAGCGCCGCTGCTTCCTGTTCGATTTGCGGGAACAGCGCGGCGATGCTGCTTTCATGGGAAAAATCCACGCGTGCCTTGTCGGCCGAGATATGGGCGCCTATGCGTTCTATTCCGGTGCCGTCACCCGGGTTGCGAGCGTGCTGTGGTAAGGGTCTTGCCAGAATAGTTTGCTGGTCATGGCTGGTTTGGATTATCGAAGATTCTTCAAGGATAAATCGCTTTGGCGATTCAGGCTCGAATAATCTTGTTGAATTTGCGCGCCGGCATAAAAAAGGCGAGCTCGCCGCTCGCCTTTTTACTTCCTTGTCGCGATGCTCAGAACTTGCCATCTCGGAAATCCTGGATCGCTTGCTCGACTTGTTCGCGGGTGTTCATCACGAACGGCCCCCACTGGGCAATCGGCTCATTCAGCGGCCGTCCGGCGATCAGCAGGAAGCGGATGTTGCCCTGGGCTGTCACGCTGACGCCGGCGGCATCGGCGCTATTGCTCAGGATCGCCATGCGGCCTGCCGGCGCGCTGCGGGCATCTTCACCGATCTGCAGTGCGCCTTCAAACACGTACAGTAACGCATTGTGGGTTGCCGGGATCGGCAGGTCGAGCTGCTGGCCGGCGTCCAGCTGCACATCCAGGTACAGCGGTTCGGTGGTCGGCCGTTGCATCGCGCCGGCGCTGCCGAAGGCGTTGCCGGCGATGACCTTCACCTTGACGCCGGGCTGTGGCGATACTTGCGGGATCTCGTCGGCTTGCAGGTCGCGGTAGCTGGGCGTGACCATCTTGTCGTCCGAAGCCAGGTTCAGCCACAGCTGGAAGCCGCTCATCAGGCCGTCTTCCTGTTCCGGCAATTCCGAATGAATCAGGCCGCTGCCGGCGGTCATCCACTGTACGCCGCCGGGTTGCAGCAAGCCCTCGTTGCCGGCATTGTCGCGATGGCGCATGCGTCCGGCCAGCATGTAGGTGACGGTTTCGAAGCCGCGGTGTGGGTGGTCTGGAAAGCCGGCCAGATAATCCTCCGGCTGGTCCGAGTGGAAGTTGTCGAGCATCAGGAACGGATCGAGACGGCGTTGCAGATCGTGCGTCAGTACCCGCACCAGGCTGACACCTGCGCCGTCCTTGGTGGCAACGCCGGTGACCAGACGTTCGAGCTGGCGGTTGAAGGTTGGGTTATTCATAAAAATTCTCCGTTCCCTGATAACCGGGAAAATGATGTGCGTTTACTTTTTCGAATCGGTACTGCTGGCAGCCAGCATCAGCAAACCCCCGATGATCGAGATATTTTTCAGGAAATGATTCAATTGGTTCTGCGCGTTGGCCGGGTCAGCTTGCCAGAAACGGTGCGCGGTCAGGGTTGCCGCTACCGTGAACAGCGCCACGATGATGGCGATCGGACGCACTTTCCAGCCGGCCATCAGCGCCAGTCCGCCGCCGAGTTCTACGACGATTGTGGCAAGCACGGCGAAAATCGCAAACGGCACGCCGAGGCTGGTCATGTAAGCGACTACGCCGGAGAAGGCGGTGATTTTCAGGACCCCGGAAATGACGAACAGCGAAGCCAGCAAGATGCGGCCGATGCGATAGAGGTTTGGCGAAGTTTGCATGATGGATCCAATCTTTAAAATAATTGTTGTGTCATGAAGTTTGGCGACTGCAATAAGCAACTGCAATAAGCGACTGCAATAAGCGACTGCAATAAGCGACTGCAATAAGCGACTGCAATAAGCGACTGCAATAAGCGACTGCAATAAGCAACTGCCATCGCAACTGCCTTCAGATCGCCGCATTGACGGATTACCTGATTACCCATTGTCGATTGCCGAATGAGGACTTTGAGCTTCCCTCGATTTTTCGTCTTCCAACAGGTGGCTTTTATGCCGCCTGTTTTTCCTGATGTTGCTCAGTGAGCCAGTCATCTAAATACTGGCAGGGTGAACGATAGCCAAGCGTCGAATGCT
>NZ_JBIIVN010000066.1:0-12290 GCF_044339385.1 Collimonas sp.
TCACCACCCGTAAATCGGGCACTGCGTTGTCGATGGTAAGTCTGGCGCTGGTAGAGATGGCGGCTGCGGGCGTGTTGATGTTTCCCGCCTGGTTTGGCGGCGAAAGTGGTGTCAGCACGGACCGCGTATTGGGCGCGCCATTGCTCGGCATTGATTTTGACTCGCCGCTGCAAGTGTATTACCTGATGGCCTTTTGGCTGTTCATCTGCTGCGCCGCCATGTATGCGTTGTCGCGCACGCCGTTAGGGCGCATCGCCAACGCGGTGCGCGACAATCCGGAGCGGGCAGCTTTCATCGGCCACGACCCGCGCCGGGTGCGCTATATGATGTTCATGCTGGCAGCCTTCTTTGCTGGCATTGGCGGCGCGTTGGGGGCGATTAATTTTGAAATTGTCAGCGCCGAGAATCTCAGATTGCTGCGCTCGGCACAAATTTTGTTGTTTACCTATATCGGCGGCATCGGCCATTTTTTGGGGCCGCTGCTGGGGGCCTTGGTCGGCGTACTTTTTTCCGGGTTGTTATCGGCCTATACCCGTGGCTGGCAATTGTATCTGGGCTTGCTGTTTATGCTGATCGTACTGTTCGCGCCGGGCGGCCTGGCTGGAATCTGCATGAGTGCGATGGCTAGCTGGCGTCGGCTGACGTTACGCCAGTTGCGGCACCTGGCAATCCCTTGCCTTTGGCTTGCTGCAAGTGGCGTGATTGTCTGCGGCGCCGGCGTGTACCTGATTGAGACGCTGTATCGACATGCCGCCGAGAGTGCTGATGGCGCGCTATCGGCTTCGCTCTGGTTGACTGGTTTGGCGGCTGGAATATTGTGTGTTGCGGCAGCAGGCATGCGCTCTGCCTGGCGGTGTTGCCGGCGGCGTTATTTGCGCACGCTGGCAATGATTCAGCAAGAGGCGCTGCGATGAGCGCAATTGCCTGTCCGATCGTATTGGAGTTGGGCGATCTGCACCAGAAATTTGGCGACACCGCGATTATCCGTGGCGCCGATTTGCAATTGCGGCAAGGTGAACGGCTGGCGTTGATCGGCCCCAACGGCGCCGGTAAATCGACGCTGTTCAATTTGATTTCCGGCCGCAACGTTGCCAGCAGCGGCGAGATACTGCTGCGCGGCCGTCAGATCGCTGGTCTCAGCCCGTTCCAGGTGAGTCGCCTTGGTCTGGCGCGCAGTTTTCAGATTACCAATATTTTTCCGCAACTGAGCGTGTGGGAAAACCTACGGGTAGCGGTGCTGGCAGCGCATGGTTATCGTTACGCTTTCTGACGTCGTTTGGCGGCGCTTGGCGGCGTCAACCGGCGTACCGCCGAGGTGCTGCAACTGTGCGGCTTGCAAGGCCAGCACGACGTCGCCGCTGGTGCCCTGGGATATGCCGCCCAGCGTGCACTGGAACTCGGCATCACGATTGCTGGCGCGGCTGATGTGCTGCTGCTCGACGAGCCGACCGCCGGGATGAGCCGCGATGAGTCGGTACAGGCGCTGGCATTGATCCGGCGCGTCAGTCACGGCAAGACCCTGTTGCTCATTGAGCAAGCCATGGAGGTGGTGTTCGGTCTGGCCGACCGTATTGCTGTGCTGGTGCAGGGGCGCATTATCGCTTGCGATACACCAGCGGCGATTCGTCACAATCGGCTGGTGCAGGAGCCCTATCTCGGCGCGCAGGGAGCGGGGTTGCGATCATGAGTGCGCTGCCGCAAATCCGTGGTTTGCACGCCTTTTACGGTGATGCGCAGGTGCTGCATGGGGTTGGCCTGGAGGTAGGGCGCGGTGAGATCGTGGCGTTGTTGGGGCGCAACGGCGCCGGCCGTTCCAGCACGTTGAAGGCGGCCATGGGCATGTTGCGCGGCACCGGCTCGGTGTTGCTGGATGGTGTCGAATTGTCAGGATTGAAAACCTTCCAGATTGCGCGTCAGGGCTTGGCTTACGTGCCGGAAGAGCGTGCCGTGTTTCCGAGCTTGACGGTGCAGCAGAATCTGCTGCTAGGGCAACAGCATGACGCTAACGTCGAACGCCTCGATATCGATGCCATGCTGGGCCTGATGCCGCAACTGGCAGCGCGCCGCGATGTGGCTGCTGGTACATTGTCAGGCGGCGAGCAGCAGATGCTGAGTTTGTGCCGCAGCCTGATGGGCGCGCCCAAGGCGATCATGGTGAATGGGCCGACTGAAGGCCTGGCACCGGCCATGGTCAACGTGGTTGCCCAGTGTTTGCAGTGCTTGCGCGAGCAGGGGCTGGGCGTGTTGCTGGTTGAGCAAAAGCTCGATATTGCGCTGGAAATCGCTGACCGTGTGCTGGTGATGGGACGTGGGCGGATTGTTTTTGCCGGAACCACGGCGCAATTACTGGGCAATTCTGACGTGCGCCGACAATGGCTTGAAATATGATGGCATCAACGGAACCTGTGCGGTCGAAGCCGGTCTTAATCACCGTCAATTTTAGACATGTACTACAACGACTAGGAAAAGAAATGCGTTATGTAACTTTATTAGGCTTGCTGTTTGCCGCAAGCGGTGCGGCCTTTGCATCGTCAAGCGATTCGTGGAACAAATTGCAGGCCGACACCCGCAAAGCTTGCCTCGCCAAAAGCGGATTCAAGCAAGCCACGGTGGTCGAGGGGCCGGTCATGTTTGCCAATGCGGTGTTGTACCGAATCGGCGGTACCTGGCCGCAGCCGCACATGAAAGGCAAATACGGCAAAGTCTATTGCTTGCATCCGTTCCCGAAGGGCGAGCCAGAAATCAGCGAATAATTGTTGCAGATGATTAGCTAACTACCAGTCACCAGTAATCCTCTGTGACAAACTGTCCCGGCACCGTTCGCCGACAAGGCCGCAGGCCGCGTTGATGCAACAGCTCGCGGGTTGCGGTAATCATTTCTGGATTGCCGCACATCATGATGCGCGATTTCTCGACGCTGATATCCAGACCCGCAGCGGCTTCCAGCGTGCCATCGGCCAGCAATCCGGTGATGCGTCCCTGCAGATTGCCTGCAGCGACACGGGTGTCGCGCGTGGTGGCGCGCAGTAGTTGCAGCCGCGCGCCGCCGACTGCCAGTTGCGGCCTGAATGGCAACGATGCCAGTAGTTCCTGGTAGGCCAGTTCGTCGGCATTTCTGACGCAATGGACCAGAATCAGATTGCGGAATTTCTGCCACACGGTCGGGTCTTGCAGGATTGATATGAACGGCCCGAGGCCGGTTCCGGTAGCCAGCATCCACAGATCTTCGCCATCGACAAAGCGTTCGGTTGTCATGAAGCCATAGCTGAATTTTTCAACCAGCATGGGATCGCCCGGTTTCAGGTTTTTCAGCTGCTCGCTGAATTGCCCCCCCGGCACTTGCACCAGAAAATATTCCAATTCGTTGTCATCGGCGGCAGAAGTGATGGAATAGGCGCGCCATAGTATTTCTTCACCGGAGACGACGCCGAGACGGGCGAATTGGCCTGGCGTGAATTGATAACCGGCTGGACGCGTGGTGCGGAATGAAAACAGCTTGTCGGTCCAACGATGCACGCTGGTGACGCGTTCGATGCTGGCTTTGAGTGATGAGACGGTTGGTTTTTCTGGCGTGCTGTTCATGACAGAGATGCCTCCGCTTGGCTGCGCTTGATGGCAGCGAGGGCGTTCAAGCGCAAGGCCTGGCGCACTGTGAAGAAGGCCAGCAGCAGCCCTGCTGCAAAACAGATGAACAGCCAATGCGCCGCATTAGCGGCGCCGGCCACGCCGCCCGGATCGGCTATCCCGGCCAGTGCTGTGACCATGCCGGCTAACGCTGCGCCGATGGCGGTGGCAAACAGCTGCACGGTGGTTAGCGAATACGCGGCCAGGTTGTCTTCATCGTCCGGCGCACTGCTCAATACTTTTGCCATCAGATGCGGCATCCCCATGCCGATGCCGAAACCGACCAGCAACAGTGCCACACACAAAGGCAGCAGGCCGTAACTGTCTACCAGCGCCGCTGAAGGCAGTTGCAGTGAAAGCGCCAGCAGTGCCGCGATGACGATTAGCGGCCCGGCCATCATTACAAAGCGGGCCCGCTTGCCGCTGTAGCCGGAGAACAGCAAGGCCGCCAGCGTCCAGCCGCAAGACATGATGCCGGTCAGATAACCGGCCAGCAACGGCGATTGGCCTTGGATCACCTGTAGGAAGTAAGGCACGTAGATTTCGGTGGTCAGTGCCAGGATCATCAATATCATGGTGGCGTACAAGGCGCCGATGCGCGTGCGCAGTGAGAATGCGCCGCTCGGCAACAGGCGCGTACCGCCGCGCTGTTCCAGCCAGGCGATCAAGGCGATTAACGCCACCCCGCATGCAATGCCGCCAACATTCATGATGATGCTGCCGAACAGGCTGGCCGCCGATACCGACATGACGGCCGCCGCCAGCAGTACAATTTTGAGGATCGGGATGCTGTCTGATTTGTTTTCTGTACTGCTTTTCGGCGCGACTTTTACTGTGAACCGGATCAGCAGCGCCAGCATGATAGCAGCCGGCAGCAGCGCCCAGAACGCACCGCGCCAGCTACCCATCTGGGCAAATATACCGCCGATGGCCGGCCCCGACAGCGTTGAAATACCCCACATGCCCGACATTAGCGCCATCGCCCGCGACCATAGCGGCGCTGCGAACACCACGCGGATCATCGCGTAAGACAATGCCACCAGCACGCCGCCGCCAACACCCTGCACGGTACGGGCCAGCAGCAACCACAGCATGTGTGGCGCCAGCGCACAGCCAGCCGAGCCGAGCGAGAATACCAGTAACGCCAGCAGGCAGGCGCTGCGATAACCAAGCCAGTCGACCACGCGTGAGGCGACGCCGGCAGCGATGATCGATGCCACCACAAACAGCGAAGTAGCCCAGGCGTAGTATTCCAGGCCGCCGATATCTTTGACAACGGATGGCAGGATAGTGGTGACGATATAGACATTGGTGGCGTGCATGCCAATGCCGCCAGCCAGCATGATCGAGCGCAGCGCATTGCGGCCTGAGAGCAGGTCGGACCAACTGGCCGGTACGTCGTTTGAAACGATGGCGTTAGTGGTTGCTTTGGAGGTTGCTTTAGCGCTTGCCGACATGAGGCGATATGTCCTGTTTTTACTGCTTCAGAGTTGAAATTCTACTGCGCCGGCTCAGAAGCCGCCGGTAAACTGGTAGCGCGAGCCGGGATGCCACAAGCGTACCGAAGTGGCCACTGTATCGTGCACCCAGGTGCGGCGCGACAGCAACAGGCATGGTTCGCCAGCTTCCATTTGCAGCAGCTTGCGCACTGCCGGGTCTGGCATTTTCGATTCGATGCTGTATTCGGCCCTGTCCAGCGGCGCTACCTGCACCATATAGTGGTTTGGTGTGATGCGATGAAAATCCTGCTGCAGATAATCGGGAAATAAAGCTGGATTGGTATAGCGGTCTTCCAGCTGGATCGGAATATCGTCGGCAAAATGTACGATCACCGAATAGAAGACCGAGCCGCTGTCGACGCCGAGCGCCTTTAGCGCCAGTGGTGTGACGCTGGCTTCCAGCGTCAGCACCTGGCTGCGATAGCGATGCCCGCGCGCGACCAGTTCGTCGTCGATGCTGCGGATTTCTACCAGTGTCGATTGATATTTCCCCGGTGCGACATAGGTGCCCGAGCCCTGGATGCGCACCAGCATTTGATTATCGGTCAATTCGCGCAACGCGCGGTTGACCGTCATCCGCGACAGATTGAATTGCTGCATCAGTTCGCGTTCGGACGGAATCAGGTCGCCCAGCTTCCATTCGCCGCTGCGGATTTGCTGCAAAACGTGATCCTTGACCAGTTGAAACGACGGTACTGCCTTGTTGTTCTTTGCTAATGCGCCATGCATATGCCGGCTCCTACTCAATAAATTTCATCAGGGATACTACAGCAATCGACGGCAACCGCAGCAGGCAAGTTCAAGTTGGCTTGAAGTCAATCGAAATCGTTGAAGCCATGATTGTGTGCAGGGTTATCGCTGCCGATCGCTGTTTATCAAACATGGCCCACAGTATGCATGAATTCGCTTGAAATCCGGTTGACTAAGTTGTATAGGCATTATATCTTGCTGGACTATGCAACTTGCCTGTTGAATGCAGACATTGTTGGGCAAACAACTTTCACGGAGACCAGGCACCATGAGCACAGTGACCAGCACCGATCCACGCCGCGATCCCAGCCGTACCATCCGCGCAGCACGCGGCACCCAGTTGAGCGCTAAAAGTTGGTTGACCGAAGCACCATTGCACATGTTGATGAACAACCTCGATCCCGAAGTAGCGGAACGGCCGAATGATCTGGTGGTGTACGGCGGCATCGGCCGGGCGGCACGTGACTGGGCCTGTTTCGACAAGATTGTCGAGGCATTGACCACCCTGAACGACGATGAAACGCTGTTGATCCAGTCCGGTAAGCCGGTCGGCGTATTTCAGACCCACGCCGATGCGCCGCGGGTGCTGCTGGTCAATTCCAATCTGGTGCCGAAATGGGCTAACTGGGAGCATTTCAACGAACTCGACCGCAAGAGCTTGTTCATGTACGGCCAGATGACTGCCGGCAGCTGGATCTACATCGGCAGCCAAGGCATCGTGCAAGGCACGTTTGAAACCTTTGCCGAAGCAGGGCGCCAGCATTTCGGCGGGGATCTGGCGGGGCGCTGGATTTTGACCGCCGGTCTCGGCGGCATGGGCGGTGCCCAGCCTTTGTCGGCGACGCTGGCCGGGGCGGCTTCGCTGACTATCGAATGCAAGCAATCCAGCATCGATTTTCGTTTGCGCACCCGCTATCTCGACAAGCAAGCCAAGCACCTGGATCATGCGCTGGAACTGATCAAGTATCACACCGAACGCAAGGAGGCGGTCTCCATCGGCCTGCTCGGCAATGCCGCAGAAGTGTTGCCGGAACTGGTCAGACGCGCCACAGCTGGCGGCCTCAAGCCGGACCTGGTCACTGATCAGACTTCCGCGCATGATCTCATCAACGGCTACCTGCCGGTCGGTTGGAGCGTCGCGCAATGGCGCGCTGCGCAAAACGATCCGGCGCAACATGCCAGCTTGACGGCCGATGCGACCCGCTCTTGCGCCCGGCATGTGCAGGCGATGCTGGATTTCTATGCGATGGGCATCAAGACCGTTGATTACGGTAACAACATCCGCCAGGTTGCATTTGATCAGGGAGTGGAGAATGCCTTCGATTTCCCGGGTTTTGTGCCGGCCTATATCCGGCCGCTGTTTTGCGAAGGCAAGGGGCCGTTCCGCTGGGTGGTGTTGTCCGGCGATCCGGAAGATATCTACAAGACCGACGCCAAGATCAAGCAACTGTTCCCGGAAAATAAGCATGTGCATCGCTGGCTGGATATGGCGCGCGAACGGATTGCATTTCAGGGTTTGCCGGCGCGGATTTGCTGGCTTGGTCTGGGCGAGCGCCATATCGCTGGCCTGGCATTCAACCAGATGGTGCGCAGCGGCGAATTGAAGGCGCCGGTCGTGATTGGCCGTGATCACCTCGATACTGGTTCCGTCGCCAGCCCTAATCGTGAAACCGAAAGCATGAAGGATGGCAGCGATGCCGTGTCCGACTGGCCGCTATTGAATGCCTTGCTCAATACTTCCGGCGGCGCTACCTGGGTCTCTTTGCATCATGGTGGCGGGGTCGGCATGGGCTATTCGCAGCACGCCGGGATGGTGATCGTTGCCGACGGCACCGACGCTGCCGCCAAGCGACTGGCGCGAGTACTGGTCAACGATTGTGCCTCGGGAGTGATGCGGCATGCCGATGCCGGTTACGAGGCAGCGTTAGAGTGCGCCAAGCGGCACAATCTGAACTTGCCGATGATTAATCGATAAGGCAGCCGCGGCGGCGCGGCCTGTTGGCCCGCGTGGCACCGGGATTTCTCCGTAGAATTCAAATGGGTAGCGAACCGCGCGTGCTCAATTGTGAATTATAAATAACGAATTGTGAAAGAACCGAACATGAAAACTGCGTTGACCCTGCAACCGGGGAAAATGTCGCTGGCAGAAATCCGCAGCATCTGGGCCGATGCCGTGCCGCTGCAATTGCCGGCCGCCGCCTATACCGCTATCAATGCCTCGGCGGCCACTGTGGCCAGGATTGTCGAACGCGGCGCTGCCGCCTACGGCATCAATACCGGCTTCGGCAAACTGGCCAAGACCCGCATTCCGGATGAACAGCTCGAACTGCTGCAGCGTAACCTGATCCTGTCGCACTCGGTCGGCACCGGCGAGCTGATGGACGACGCCGCGGTGCGCCTGATTCTGGCGATGAAGATCGGCAGTCTGGCGCGCGGCTTCTCGGGCATCAGGGCGCAAGTGATCGATATCTTGCTGGCGATTTACAACGCCGGCATCATGCCTTACATTCCGGTCAAGGGTTCGGTCGGCGCCTCGGGCGATCTGGCACCGTTGTCGCACATGACGCTGGCGATCCTGGGTGAGGGCCAGGTGCGGGTCGGCGGCAAGCTGGTCGATGCCAGGGAAGCGCTGGCGCAGGCTGGTATTGCACCGATCGTGCTGGCCGCCAAGGAAGGGCTGGCGCTCATCAACGGCACTCAGGTCTCTACCGCATTGACCTTGCACGGGCTGTTCCTGGCCGAGCGCGTGCTGGAAGCGGCTGCAGTAACCGGCACGCTGGCGGTCGACGCTGCGCGCGGCAGCGATGCGCCTTTCGATCCGCGCGTACATGAAGTGCGCGGCCAGCCCGGGCAGATCGCCACTGCCAGGATCTATCGCCAACTGCTGAGCGGTAGCGCCATTCGCCAATCGCATCTGGCCAATGACGAGCGCGTGCAAGATCCGTACAGCTTGCGCTGCCAGCCGCAGGTGATGGGCGCTTGCGTCGATCTGATCGGTAATGCGGCTCGCACGCTGATGATCGAAGCTAATGCGGTGACCGATAATCCGCTGATCTATGCCGAACACGACGAAGTTATCTCGGGTGGAAATTTCCATGCCGAGCCGGTGGCCTTTGTTGCCGATACCCTGGCGTTGGCGATTGCCGAAATTGGCGCGTTGTCGGAGCGGCGCATTGCATTGCTGATTGACTCCTCGCTGTCGGGCTTGCCGCCATTTCTGGTGCAATCGTCCGGCCTCAATTCCGGTTTTATGATTGCCCATGTCACCGCGGCTGCACTGGCGTCGGAAAACAAATCGCTGGCGCATCCGGCCAGTGTCGACAGCCTGCCGACTTCCGCCAACCAGGAAGACCACGTCAGCATGGCGACTTTCGCTGGCCGCCGCCTGCATGAGATGGCGCACAACAGCGCCACCATCGTGGCGATTGAATTGCTGGCGGCGGCGCAGGGCGTCGATTGCCATCAGCCACTGACCACGTCGCCATTGCTGGTTGAAGTATTGCAGCGCCTGCGCCGGCAGGTAGCGTTCTACGATAAGGATCGTTTCTTCGCCCCGGATATCGAAGTCGCTAAGCAGTTGGTGCTGCAAGGCGCTGTCAGCGCCAGTTGCGCATCGTTGTTTGCTGGCTTGTACGCTTTATAAACCTTTGAAGAACGGCAGTTATCCATGCAACTGATCCGCCTTGATGACTTGCCCGCGACGCCCTGGAAAAACGGCGGCGGCGTGACGCGCGAGCTTTATATTTACCCAACTGAGTCTTCATTCGAGACGTTCGTGTGGCGGGTGAGCATTGCTGAGCTCGCCCGGTCAGGCGGATTTTCCAGCTTTGCCGGGGTTGATCGTGTGATCACGTTACTGGCCGGAGCCGGCATGCAGTTGGTGGCCGCTGATGGCGCTGCTGTGCCGCTATTGCCATGGCAGCCGCATCGTTTTCGTGGCGAGGAGCAGATTTTCGCACGGCTCGATGGTGCAACCTGCCACGATTTCAACCTGATGTTGCGCCGTGGCGCCGCGGCAGGCGATGTCATGGTCTGGCATGGCGACCAGCATTTACCTGAAGGCTGCGCTTTGCTGTATTGCGTCCATGGCGGCTGGGAAGTCGTTAGCGATCAGGGCCAGCAGGCAATGCTGGCAGCGCGGCAAGCGCTGGTCTGCGGCAATATCGACGATATGGCCGTTCCGCTAGCGCTGCGCTCCTTGCATGCCGATAGTGTATTAATCAGCATCCATATCAATTTGCAACAGGAAAGCCGCCATGCCGCACAACCAAGTTAAGCCAGCCTTGTCCGGCGATGGCATCTGGCATAACGCCCGCATTGCTCCAGCCGGTAATCCTGAGAACATCATGCTCGATGCCGCCATCGTGGTGCGCGATGGTGGCATTGTGTGGCTTGGCTATGAGGCATCGCTGCCGCCCGAGTTTGCCGATCCGGCGCTACCGCGGCATGATGTCGGTGGCCGCTGGATCACGCCGGGGCTGATCGATTGCCACACACATCTGGTCTACGGTGGCAATCGTGCCGATGAATTTGCATTGCGCCTGGCCGGTGCCAGCTACCAAGAAATCGCGCGGCGCGGCGGCGGTATCGTCTCGACCGTGCGCGCCACCCGGCTGGCCGACGAAGAAAGCTTGTTCGAACAGGCGGCAGGGCGCCTGGAAGCGCTGCTGGCAGAAGGCGTGACGACGCTTGAAATCAAGTCTGGCTACGGCTTGAACCTGGATGGCGAACGCAAGATGCTGCGTGTGGCGCGACGTTTGGGGCAGCACTATCCGGTTACCGTGTACACCACCTTCCTCGGTGCCCATGCGTTGCCGCCAGAATATCAAGGGCGTGCCGACGAATACATTAATCTGGTCTGCGATGTCATGCTGCCGAGACTGCATGGCGAAGGGTTGATTGATGCCGTCGATGTATTTTGCGAGAATATCGGCTTTTCGGTGGCCCACAGCGAGCGCGTATTGAAGGCCGCGCAACAACTGGGCTTGCCGGTGAAGATGCACGCCGAACAACTCTCTAACATTGGCGCTACGCAGCTGGCGACAGGTTTCAATGCCTTGTCGGTCGATCATCTGGAACATCTGAGCGAAGCCGACGTGATCGCCATGCAGCACAGCGGAACCGTGGCCGTGCTGCTGCCGGGCGCCTATTACTTCGTCCGTGAAACCAGACAACCGCCGCTTGATTTGTTGCGGCGCTATGGCATACCGATGGCGCTGGCCACCGACAGCAACCCCGGTACCTCACCGACTACTTCGTTGCTGCTGATGCTCAACATGGCGTGCACACTGTTTCGGATGACGGTGGCGGAAGTACTGCAGGGCGTTACCATTCATGCCGCACAAGCCATCGGCCAGAGCGCCCGACACGGCTTGCTTGAGCCGGGGCGAGCTGCGGATTTCGTGGTCTGGTCGGTTGACTCACTGGCCGAGCTCGCTTACTGGTCCGGCCTTAATCCTTGCCGCATCGTGGTGCGTGGTGGCTGTATTACCTGAGGTCAGCCATGCACAACCCACTAATAAGACAGCTGATTGCCGATCGTGCACTGTTGCCGCAGGGGTGGCGCAACAATGTCCTGCTGGAGTGGGACGAGGCCGGCATTCTGAGCAATGTCATTGCTGATGCTGCCGAGCTGGCGCCGCGGGTTGCTGCGACTGTGCTGCCAGGCATCGTCAATTTACACTCGCACGCGTTCCAGCGTGCGATGGCCGGCCTCACCGAATATCGTTCGCAGGGGGCGGCCGGTTGTAGCGACAGTTTCTGGAGCTGGCGCAGCTTGATGTACAAGTTCGCCGGCAAGTTGTCGGCGACTGATCTGAAGGCGATTGCGCTGCAACTGTATATCGAGATGCTGCAGGCTGGTTATACCTCGGTGTGCGAATTCCATTACCTGCATCACGATGTCGGCGGCAAACCGTATGCTGATCCGGCAGAAAATCTGGTGTGCCTGATCGAGGCAGCACAGCAAGCCGGGATCGGCCTGACCTTGCTGCCAGTGCTCTATCAGCACAGCGGATTCGCTGCTCAGGCACCGCATGCCGGGCAGGCGCGTTTCATCAATTCGCCAGACTGGATTATGGCGGCATTGCAAGGTTTGCAGGCGGCGCATCCGCAGCATGCAGGCTTGCGCTACGGCGTTGCGCCCCACTCGTTGCGGGCGGTGTCGCCGCACTCGCTGCAAACCATGTTGCATCAGTTGCGACAGTGGGATGCGCAAGCACCGGTACATATTCATATCGCTGAACAGACCAGGGAAGTCGACGATTGCGTGGCGGCGTTAGGGCAGCGTCCGGTTGCCTGGCCTGTTGGCGCTAATTGAATCTTGACCCAGCCTGCTGATCGAAATGTGACCCAGGGCTGGTCGCTGCGTTTTGAGTTAGCAGCTGTGGATAAGTCTATCAAACAGTTGGTGTTGAA
>NZ_JBIIVN010000067.1:0-12233 GCF_044339385.1 Collimonas sp.
TTGCCATTTGTCGCGCACCGTATCGTTGCTGCGGAACAGCTCCACCGGCAGCCGGATCAGGTCATCGAAATCGACTGCCTGGTAAGCCGCCAGCGTCGCCACATAGCTGCGGTAGATGCGCGCGGCCTGGGCTTCGTCTTCGGTGACGGCTTGTTTGATTGCCTGCTCGGGATCGATCAGGCCGTTTTTCCACAGCGACATGGCGGTCTGGATACGGCGGATCAGTTGCTTGTCGGTGGTGATCGCCAGATCTTGCACAATTGAAAAACAATCGTCGCTGTCCATGATCGAGAAACGGTCTTTCAGGCCCAGTTCGCGCGCCTCCTGCCGCAGAATCTTGACCCCCAGCGAGTGGAAGGTGCTGACCGTGATGTGCTTGGCCTGTTTTGGGTCCTGCAAGAGCTTGGCGATGCGCTCCTGCATTTCGGTGGCTGCTTTGTTGGTAAAGGTTAACGCCGCAATGTGTTTGGCGTCGTAGCCGCAATCTTCGATCAGGTGCTGGATTTTCTGCGTGATCACGCGTGTCTTGCCCGAACCGGCACCGGCCAGCACCAGGCAAGGGCCATCAAGATATTTGACGGCTTCCCGTTGAGGAGCATTCAGACCGAAATGGGGAGTGGACGACATAAGTTACCGCTTGGCGACTGACCGGAAGGAGCAAAGCGCTGTATTTTAACAGTGTGAGCAGGCCGCTGCCCTGCCGACTGCACGACCACAGTGAGGCCGCCAAATATGGGACAATTCGGGATCAATCAATTTGCCGGACATGCCATGAAATTCAGTCATCTGATCGAAATCAATGATCCCCTCAACCCGCTGATCGATTCCTTGACGCGCGAGCAATTATGGCGTGGGCTGGTGATGCGTGCCGAACAGCCGATGTTGTTTGTCGAGCATCTCGACGACTGCGTCTTGTCGGGGCAGTCGATGCAGTCGGTCACGCGTGAGTTGCGTTACGGAAAAGTTATCGTGCGCGATATCGTTACGTACCTGCCGCAGCTACAGGTGCGCTATCAGGTGCCCAAACAGCAGGACCTGGGTGGCTCCAATTTGATCATGACGATCGAGGAACCGGAGCCGGGAATGTTGTTTATACGTTTCGAATATGAAGACGACGCCGTCGAGTTGCAGCCGGCGGCGCAAGCCGAACAGGAGTTTTACGACGAATTCCGGCGGTCCGCCTACCAGGAAGCCGATATCGACACGGTGCGCGTGATTCGTGAATTGGCGGCCGAAGGCCGGCTGGGATAGACAGCCGTCTGCCGTTTTCGTTTCTGCACCCTATGGGGGATGCGTTTGCCGACCAGTTATCTGGTCGGCATTTTTTTGTCCGGCTAGCTGCCTAGTTGCGCGCGATAGGCGGCCCCGCTCATTTCGGCTTCGCGATAGAGCGTAATGACACGCAGCAGGCGGCCGATAAACATACCGTTGAAGAGTCCGTACAGCGCGCACACCGTGGCCACGAGAGCGCTCTCCTGAGCCAGTGTTGGCTGCATCGCAAGCAGAACGGCAACCGTATATTTGGTCAGGAAAATTCCCATCATCAACGCTAGCGGCAACCAGCTGCCGCGCTGCAACAGTACGCCGCGTTCTGGATAGGGAATCATGCGGTCGCAGCGCAACAGGCGTCAGTTGAGTGCCGCGGCGATGGCGGCGCTGACGCACCAGCACAGCGCCGGCAGCGGCGTGATACCGAAAATCGCCGACATGGCCTGCCACGACAGCGCCAGCATTACCAGTGGGATGATGGTGATTTTCTTCAGTGTGACTTCACGGTCAACGCTGGCCCAAATACCGCGATAGACCAGCAACGCCAGCAGCGCCCAGACCCAAAGCGGGGTGTGTGAAAGGATCTGTGCCAGCATGTTGTTCTCCCGTTGATTGATCTGCCGCGATTATCCGGCCGCAGCAGATGCGGGAGTAGCGCAAAGCGACGAAATGCCGGAATCCGTCGTGAAGCGACTGCTGGCGCGGATCGCTGGCAACCGGCTTAGCCGCGGCGCGCTTAGCGGACTTCAGCCGTGTACTGAAAACGCTCCGCCGGTACAAAGGAAGTGCGCCATTCAACCGGTTCCCCGGCGTGATCCAGCATCAGTCGCTCTATGCAGATCGCCACGGTCTTGGTTTTTAGCTTAAACACCATGGCATTGGCGCGGTTCAAGGGCTTTGCGCTCAGGTCATCAATGGCACGCGCGACCAGCACCTCGCATTCACTTTCATAGACCGGATACAAGGATGACGGAGAGTTTGTTTTTAGATATTTTTGCAGCTTCCTGAAGCGCGCCAGCGGCAGCCAGATATGTTCCGACAGCACGATTTCGTCGTCCAAAGAACGGGTGCGATGCAGATATAGCGCCTTGTCGCGCGGCTTGAGCTTGAGTTTGTCTGCCACCGCAACGGGCGGCACCGCGGTTGTCATCGCACGGATTTGCGCCGTCGGCAGCGGATTTTTGGTCTTGCCGTTGATCCGCACAAAACGCAGCATTGAGGAGCGCTCCGCAGCACGCGCGACAAATGTCCCGCGGCCTCGTATCCGATCTACAACGCCATCGGTGACTAACGCATCCAACACCTTGCGCATGGTGCCGACGGCGATTTCATATTCGGCAGCCAGTTTGTCTTCGGACGACAGCGCTTCATCGGCGGCCCAGCTACGCAAAGTGATTCTTTGCAGCAGATCGTCACGGACCTGGAGATAGCGCGGCAAGCGCGGATCAGACCCGTTTTCTGCCGTCAGAGGTGTATTTTTTTGCGAGAGAGACGCATTTTTTTGGGAGAGAGACGCGTTTTTTTGCACTTTTTTGGTCAACATTAACAACATTTCAAACTTGGAAAGGGAGCGCAATTTACCAAGTTCCAATTGTTTTTACAATACATATGTGAATCTCTACTTCTATACAGAACCAGAGATTAAATAATGCGGGTTGTGATGTACGGAACAGGCGGTGTCGGTTGACGCGTCATTAGCCAGCCGCAATGAATAAAGCCAGCAACTATGTTTTTTGAAATTTGTTACCATCGCGCCGGCGCTGAACCGACATCAGGCATTTGTGACTGATAAAACATCGGCCGTCTGATCCAACGCAGCTGGCGCGAATCATTGCGTTCCGCCTTCATCCTGTGCGCAACCGCAACCGCAACCGGACTGGTGCCGGGCAGAGGCACAGCGCCAGCGCCAAGGTATTTATGGTGGAACCTGTTATAGAAGGAAAGCATCCGGGCTTGCGATGGATGAATGCGCGCTCGCTATCGAGGATCCTGTCGGCATACTCGATACGAGGGCTCGTGCTGCAACCTTGCAGCACGATGCGGATCATGAAATTTTATGACTGGCGAGGCATTGTAGCAGAGCGCCGCTGGCGTTCTGCCAGCCATAGCAATCCGATAGCCAGCACCGAATAAATCCAGTAATCAAGCGGCACACCGCCCAGCCAGTGCTTGTGCCACGGCACGTCGACGGGATTGAAGCGCGCTAGTCCATAGGCCGGATTGAGAACAAACCAGAGCCAGTCTTCACTGATCCAGAACACCATGATGGAGGCCATGATGCGGGATTCACCGCGCCAGTCCCAACTGCCGTTGAACCAGATCGGATAGTGGAACATCAGTGCGATGAACGGAAAAATCCAGGCGTGGTAACCAGTCATGGCGCGTCCACCTCAGAAGATGTCTAACAGCCAGTGATGCTCGATGCGCCAGGTCGGCAGGTTAGCGGCCCAGCCGGCCGCACCCTCGATCTGGATTTCGACGTTGGCGAAAAAGAAGGCCATCAGCAATGCCCAGAACAGCATGCCTGCCAGGCGGCGGAAAGATGTCGTCATAGTGTACTCAGTACGGTTTGTAATACGGTACGGCCAGCATCGGGTTTGCCAAGCGCCAGGCTGCGTTGTTTAAGGCGCTGTAGCAACTCCGGCTGCAACAGCAGTTGGCGCACGCGGTATTCGAGCGCGGTCAGGTCAATCGCTTTCAGCGCGGCGCCTTGCTCCAGCAGGTAATCGGCGTTGCGCTCTTCCTGGCCCGGGATCGGCGAATGGATGATCATCGGCACCCCCATTGCCAGGCATTCGGAGGTGGTCAGGCCGCCCGGTTTGGTGATGGCCAGGTCAGCGCAGGCCATCAGTTGTTCGACCTGGCTGGTGAAGCCGAAAGGGAACAGTCGGCCCGGATGCGCCGCTGCCAGTTCCCGCAGGCTGGCCAGCATCGCCGCATTCTTGCCAGCCAGCGCCACCAGCTGGAAATCCTCGGGCAAGGACAGCAACCGCTCTACAGTCTTATCCAGGCCGCCGATACCAGCGCCGCCGGACATCATCAATATTGTCTTGCGTTGCGGATCGATGCCGAACAGCGCCGCGCAGCGTTGCCGTTCTAACGGATAACTGAAACCCGGCATGATCGGAATCCCGGTCACATGTACCGTATCGGCAGCCAGTCCGCGGCTGCGCATACGATAGGCGATTTCTTCGGTCGCCGCAAAATAGCCCTGCATCTGCGGCTGCAGCCACATGCTGTGAAGGTCGAAATCGGTGACTTGCACCCACACCGGACAAGTTACCTGGCGCCTTTCTATTTCGCGGGCCAGTAATTCTGCCGGCAGAAAGTGAGTGCAAATGATGGCATCCGGCGCCGCAGCGCGGATCGCCGCGCGCAGCGGCCGCGTGCTGATGCGTTCTATCGCGCGCCGTAATTTCTGGCCGGGCGAACTGCTGGGCGCGCTGTCGCTTTTTTGATAGACATAACCCCATAATGCAGGATGGCGGTTGACCAGATGCAGGTAAAGATCGGTGTACACCGCACGGAAACCTGCCGGTACGAAATCCATCGCATCCAGGTGTACCGCTTCGGTATCCGGAAATTCGATCGCGGCATGGGCTTTGAGTGCCTCGGCGGCGCGCATGTGGCCGGCGCCGGCGGAGACGCTTAACAGTAAAAGTTTACGCGGACGGTGCGGAAAGGTCGAGCCAGGCGACAACGCATGTGCGGGCTTATCTATAATGATGCACTCCGCCACGTGTCGAGGTGTTCCGAAGAATAAAGACAGCTGCTTTCAAGCCTACTCCTTGCAATCGGGATTCAAGCGCTTACAGATGAAACGCAGCGCGCCGTCAGCCGGCAATGCGCCCATCAATCACGCTGATGATAGGGACAAATCGGCGCTGAGTAAAATGACATTTATGACAAACCATTGGCGTGCCGTTTCTTTAACCATCAAGCGTTGCGCCCGTTTCCAAAAGAGAAAAATATGACCACTTCCCGCAAGCCGCTCGATGGCCTGGCCATGAGCCTGATGTTGATCCTGTGTATCTGATGGGGCTTGCAGCAGGTGGCCATTAAGGTGGCGGCACCGAGTATCTCGCCGATGCTGCAGAACGGTTTGCGTTCGGCGGTGGCAGCGTTGCTGGTGAGCGCCCTGATGTGGTGGCGCGGCAGCAAATTCTCGCTGACTGACGGCAGTTTCTGGCCAGGGCTGGTTACCGGCTTGCTGTTTGCCGCTGAATTCCTGTGCGTATCAATCGGCTTGAATTACACCACTGCCTCGCATATGTCGGTGTTCGTCTACACTGCGCCGATTTTTACCGTGCTTGGTCTGCACTGGCTGGTGCCGGGCGAACGTTTCGGCGCCACCCAATGGCTGGGCGTGCTGGCGGCATTTAGCGGCATCACGGTGGCATTTGCCGGCGGCTTTGCGGCCAGCGCCGGTTTAAGCCGCACGTTGATCGGCGATGCGCTGGGCCTGCTGGCGGCGCTGTTCTGGGCTGCGACCACCATCATGATCAAGCGCAGCGTGTTGTCCAATAGCCCGCCCAGCATGACCTTGTGGTATCAGTTGAGCGTCGCTGCGGTGACGTTGCCGGTACTGGCATTACTGTCGGGACAGGCCGAAGTGGCGCCGCTGAGCGGCATTATGTGGGCCAGCCTGGCGTTCCAGTCGCTGATCGTGGCCTTCGGCAGTTTTCTGACCTGGTTCTAGATGTTGCGCCGCTACCTGGCGTCGCGGCTGACGGTGTTTTCTTTTCTGACGCCGTTGTTCGGCGTCAGTTTCGGCGTGTTGCTGCTGGACGATCCGATTGGCTTGCCGTTTGTGGTCGGCGCGCTGCTGGTGTTGAGCGGAATTGTACTGGTGAACTGGCGGCGTAATTAAGGTTGATCAGGTTGATCGGATAGATCGGATAGATCGGATAGATGTGATGCGCGTGGGCAAAAAACGCCCACGTACATCATTGCAAGTTTCTCTGACCTGGTGTTCAGACTTTGAACTTGCCTTCCGAGACCAGCGCCTGCAGCGGCAGGCGCGGGCTGGGTTCTTCTTTGGCGCGCAGGCTCTCCGGCAGGGATGCCCGGTCGCCGATCTTGCCGATGGCGATAGCTATTTCAAGCGCGAAGTGGGCTGGTACGTTCAACACCGAGCGGGCTTTTCCTTTGTCGAAACCGGCCATGCCGTGCGCATGCCAACCGGACAGGCTGGCTTGCAGCGCCAGATAGCCCCAGGCCGAACCGGCATCGAACGAATGGGTTGGCGCGGGTAATTCTTCGCTTTTGCCGGGTGGCGCAAAAGTGGTTTTCGACAGCACAATTACCAGAGCTGCGGCGTTTTCGGCCCAGCCGCGGTTGAACTCGTTGAGCAGACCGAGCAGGCTGTCCCAGTGCGGTGTGCCACGCCGCGCAAAGACGAAGCGCCAGGGTTGCGCGTTGTAAGACGAGGGTGCCCAGCGTGCTGCCTCCAGGATAGTCAACAGTTCTGCTTCGGCGATCTGGTCGCTGGCAAAGGCGCGAGGCGACCAGCGGTTGAGGAATTGCGGATGGACTGGATGATCGGCGACGCGTGGTGTGGGTCATGTGAGTTCCTGTTGGATGATACGGAAATAACAGCAAAATATGTTGCCCGAATATACGTATGCGTGAGTTGCCATCTGAGCAGCAGTTTTTCTTGTGTGTAGGGCGGCGCCGATTGCTGGGTTGTGGTTTGCTGTCATAGAGGAGCAAGGTGAAGATTGCTGCGCCAAGCCGGTATAATCAATAACAATGACGATTGCCTGGAAGTTGGAACGACCTCCCAGATTTTTTGCATAATCCGCTACGCTCTCTGTACCACTGACTACCTATCCTATGCTTGCACCACAAAAACAACAGATCATCGACCTTTTCAACGCCGCATTGCAGCCGATCATTGCCGGTACCGAATTGCAGCCAACTGTGACGCTGGAGCGTCCGCGCGATCCGTCGCATGGCGATGTCGCCTGCAATATCCCCATGCAACTGGCCAAGCCGCTGAAAAAAAATCCGCGCGAGCTGGCGCAAACGCTGGTAGCCGCAGTGCTGGCCGCCAGCAAAGAAGGCAATCTGATCGCCGCCGTGGAAATCGCCGGGCCAGGTTTCATTAACCTGCGTCTGACTGCTGCGGCCAAGCAGCAGGTAGTCCAGACCGTGTTGCAGGAAGCCGCGCAATACGGTAAGAGCCAGCTCGGCGCCGGTAAAAAAGTGCTGGTCGAATTCGTCTCCGCCAACCCGACCGGCCCGCTGCATGTCGGCCATGGTCGTCAAGGCGCGTTGGGCGATGCCTTGTCGGCATTGTTCGAAGCGCAAGGTTTTGATGTCACCCGCGAGTTTTATTACAACGATGCCGGCGTCCAGATCGCCGCGCTGGCGACTTCCGTGCAGGCGCGCGCTAAGGGCTTCAAGCCGGGCCAGGCCGGCTGGCCGGAGAATGCCTATAACGGCGACTATATCGCCGACATCGCTGAGGATTTCATCGCCAGGAAGACGGTTTCCGCCAGCGACGGCGAACCCGCCACTGCCAGCGGCGACATCGACGATATCGAATCGATCCGCAAGTTTGCTGTGGCCTATTTGCGTCGCGAGCAGGATCTGGATTTGCAGGCTTTCGGTGTCAAGTTCAATAACTATTATCTGGAATCGTCGCTGTATCGGGACGGCAAGGTCAACGGCGCGGTTGAAGCCCTGATCGCTGCCGGCGTGACCTATGAGCAGGATGGCGCGCTGTGGCTGCGCACCACCGACTACGGCGACGACAAACACCGTGTGATGAAGAAGACGGATGGCACTTATACCTACTTCGTGCCGGATGTCGCCTATCACGTAGTGAAATGGCAACGCGGCTTCGGCAAGGTCATCAATGTCCAGGGCAGCGATCACCACGGCACTATCGCCCGGGTGCGCGCCGGTTTGCAGGCGCTCAATATCGGTATTCCGCAAGGCTATCCGGATTACGTGCTGCACAAGATGGTGACTGTCATGAAGAACGGCGAGGAAGTAAAAATTTCCAAGCGTGCCGGTTCTTATGTGACGCTGCGCGATCTGATCGAATGGTCGGCGGGCGAAGACACTGCGGCCGCAACTGCTGGCGACAGCCCGCGCGATCTGACGCGTGGCCGTGATGCGGTCCGTTTCTTCTTGATTTCCCGTAAGGCGGATACTGAATTTGTGTTCGATGTCGATCTGGCGCTGGCCAAATCCGACGAAAATCCGGTCTATTACGTGCAATACGCGCACGCCCGCATCTGCTCGGTGTTGGCGCAATGGACCGGCGACGAAGCCAGCCTGACCACGGTCGACCTGAGCCCGCTGACCGCGCCGCGTGAGGCCAGCCTGTTGGCCAAGCTGGCTGAATATCCGGACATGCTGCAACATGCATTAGAAGAACTCGGCCCGCATCAGGTGGCGTTTTATCTGCGCGATTTGGCGGGCGAGCTACATAGCTACTACAATGCTGAGCGCGTATTGGTCGACGACGATAAGCTCAAGATGGCGCGTCTGGCGTTGATCTACGCCACCCGTCAGGTGTTGCGCAATGGCCTGGCGCTGCTAGGCGTATCGGCACCGACCCGGATGTAATTTGCGTGTAAAGCAGGTGGCTCTGAAATTTGTTGGATGCTGCAGCAGGTTTTCAGAGTGCCGCGTAACCAGGATGTCATTGGGAAAGTATGAGCAAACTTAACAATAAGCAAGCTGGCGGTACCTTACTGGGTTTGATTTTTGGCCTGATCATCGGTTTGGCGATAGCGGTGGTGGTGGCGATCATGATCACCAAGACGCCGACGCCGTTCACCAACAAGACCGTTAAATCCGACAAGGCGCCGGACGCCATCACCACGCCGGCGTCGGCAACGCCTGCGGCTGGCGCCGACCAGCTGCCGGACCCGAACAAGTCGCTCTACGGCAACAAGGACGCCTCGAAAGAAGCCGCTAAGGCGTTTGCGCCACCGGCGGTTGATGCCACCGCGCCGGTCACGGTGCCGCCGGTTTCAGCTGCAGCCGAGAAGAAACTCGATGCGCTGGTCGCCAAGGCGCAGGACAAGAGCGCCGCTGTCGTCGATAAATCCATTGCCGACAAGACCAAGAAGGCCGCTGGCGATATCGCTGAGGCCAAGACCAAGGCTGGTGCCGACGACAACTGGATCTATTTCCTGCAGGTTGGGGCGTTCCGTGAGCAGGCTGAAGCCGAAAACGCCAAGGCGCGACTGGCGCTGATGGGGTTCGAGGCCAGGATCAGCGAGCGTCAGGTCGATACCGGCTCCTTGTACCGGGTGCGCATAGGCCCACTCAATCAGCTCGAAACAATGAACCGGATTCGTGGGAAGTTGTCCGATAATGGCGTTAATGCCGCCGTGGTGCGCGCTGCTAAATAATCAGGCGGATGTTGGTAAATATTTTCTTTGAAATGTAGAAAAAAGGATAATCATGCGTTTGTTTCATAAACTATTAGCTGTTGCCGGTCTGAGCTTGAGTCTCGGTCTGGTTGTCGCCAGTGCCGGTGCGTCGCCGGCCAACCCGGTGGCGGGAACTGACTATAAGGTGCTCGACAATCCGCAACCGACCGATAGCGGCCCCGGCAAGAAAGTCGAAGTGACCGAATTCTTCGGCTACTTCTGCCTGCATTGCAATGCGCTGGAACCGGCGCTGGAAGAGTGGATCGCCAGGCAAGGCGATAAGATTGTGTTCAAGCGTGTACCGGTCGATTTCGGCGATCCGAATGCCGATCCAAAGAAATCGCCTTATGTAGCGCAGAAAAAGCTGTACTACACGTTGGAGGCAATGGGCAAGATTCCAGAAATGCACAAGAAGATCTTTAATGCCATCCGCGTGCAGCGCCAAAACCTGAATAACGAAGCAGGTGTTGTCGATTTCGCCGCCAAGCAAGGTCTCGATCAAGCCAAGTTCCTGGAGATCTACAATTCGTTCGCGGTGCAAACCAAGGTTACCCGCGCCACTCAGCTACAGAATGCTTATAAAGTTGACGGCGTGCCGATGTTGGTGGTGGATGGTCGTTACGTGACTTCGCCAGCGATTGTCGGTGCCAATCCGGGTGCAGGAAAGACCGAACCGGAACTGTTCAGATCGACATTGCAGGTCATGGATGGCCTGATAGCTAAAGTCGCTGCGAGCAAGAAATAAGCCGTCTCGCCGACATGCTCGGCTGATGGATCATGAAAAGTCCGCCACTCGCAAGAGGGCGGGCTTTTTTATCGGCCTTGGCCGATATGCACAGGTATTCAACATTGGGCGCAACCATGAAACGCGTATTTATCACCGGCGCATCCAGCGGCATAGGTGCCGCATTGGCGCAATATTATGCAGAGCAGGGCGCCGCCCTTGGCTTGGTCGCCAGGCGCCAGCCGCAACTGCAGCAACTGCTGGCAGGTTTGCCGCACCCCGAACGGCATCGTCTGTATGCGCTGGACGTCAACGACCATGCGGCGTTGACTGCTGCCGCCGCGGACTTCATCGATGTCGGCAACGGTGTCGACGTGGTGATTGCCAGCGCTGGGATTTCTCAGGGCACGCTGACCGAGCACGCGGAAGATCAGCCCGTTTTCGAGCAGGTGTTTGCCACCAATGTACTGGCGACAGTGGCCACCTTCACGCCGTTTATCGCCACCATGAAGCGGCAGGCGCAGTCCGGTCAACGCGATTTACGGCTGGTTGGCGTCGGCAGCGTGGCCGGTATTCGCGGCCTGCCGGGAGCCGGCGCCTACAGCGCTTCAAAGGCGGCGCTGATCAGCTATTGCGAATCGCTGCGGGTCGAATTGCGCGACAGCGGCATCAAGGTAATCACCATCGTGCCCGGTTACATCGACACGCCAATGACTCAGGTTAATCACTACAAGATGCCGTTCCTGATGCCGGTCTCGGCATTCGCTGCAAAGACCGGCGCTGCGGTCGCGCGTGGCAGCAGTTACCAGGTAATCCCCTGGCAGATGGGCGTGGTTGCAAAGTTGTTGCGGCTGCTGCCTAATCGCTTGTACGATTTCGCCTTTTCCAAAGCGCCGCACAAGGCACGCAAGAGCGAGAGCTGATCTGTGGATTTTTATTCCTTCTTTTTGTTCGTACTGACCGAATGCGCGTTATCGCTGTCGCCGGGGTCGCCGGGGTCGGCGGTGATGCTGGTGGTTGCCTACGGGATCACCAGCGGCTGGAGAAAATCGCTATTCGCAACGCTTGGCATCCTGACCGCGAATGCCATCTATTTTGCTATTTCGGCGACTGGTCTGGGGGCCTTGATCGTCGCTTCCCATACCTTTTTCACGCTAGTGAAGTGGCTTGGGGTGGCGTATCTTGCGTATCTCGGTTTATCGGCGATATTCGGCCGGCCATCGCCGATTACGGCGTCGCAGTTGAACCACAAGAATGCCGCCGGCCGGAAAATCTGGCTGAGCGGCCTGACGCTGCAACTGGCCAATCCCAAGTCACTGATTTTTTTCATCGCGATCTTGCCGCAATTTGTCAACCCGGCCGGTAATGTGCCGTTGCAAATGATCTGGCTGGCGGCTGGCTCGATCATTCCGGAATTCTTCATCCTGCTCGGTTATGCGGTGCTGGCGGGGAAAATGCAAACGCTAGCGACGCGCCCGAGTTTTGCCCGGATGACGGATCGGTTTGCCGGCAGTTTGATGCTGGCTGTGGCGATGCTTGTGGCGGCGATACAGCAGTAGTTGTCGGGTGGGCCTTTGCTGCCCACCTTCAGCGGCTCCCCGAATGCGCCGTGCGCCAGTCGGATGGGGCACAAACTCGCTTCGCTCAAACATGTGCCCCATCATTCCCTGCGAACATTTGATCCCACGATCGCGATGCCGCGTGGGCACGATCTGCCCGCCTGGTTGTTGGCGCTGATTGAATCTTGACCCAGCCTGCTGATCGAAATGTGACCCAGGGCTGGTCGCTGCGTTTTGAGTTAGCAGCTGTGGATAAGTCTATCAAACAGTTGGTGTTGAAGCACT
>NZ_JBIIVN010000225.1:0-2764 GCF_044339385.1 Collimonas sp.
CATATAGCGCATATAGCGCATATAGCGCATATAGCGCATATAGCGCATATAGCGCATATAGCGCATATAGCGCATATAGCGCATATAGCGCATATAGCGCATATAGCGCATATGCGCAGCGGACGCTCAGGGCATCCGAGCCGGATTATTTACCAGCCATGCCCAGCAACATTTCGTTCAGGCGTTTGACGAAGCCCGACGGGTCCGCCAACGCGCCGCCCTCAGCCAGCAAGGCTTGATCGAACAGGATGTGCGACCAGTCGCCGAACTTGGCATCTTCATACTTTAGGCGTTGCACCAGCGGATGATCCGGATTGATTTCCAGGATCGGTTTGGAATCCGGGGCCTCTTGGCCGGCCGCCTTCAACATGCGCAGCAGATTGCCGGACAGTTCGTGTTCATCGGCGACCAGGCAGGCCGGCGAGTCGGTCAGGCGGAAGGTAACGCGTACATCCTTGGCTTTGTCGGCCAATGCAGCCTTCATCTTCTCAACCAGATCCTTGAACTGGGTTTCGGTTTCTTCGTGCTGCTTCTTTTCGGCTTCATCTTCCAAGCTGCCGAGGTCGAGGCCGCCCTTGGCCACCGATGCCAGTTCCTTGCCGTCGAAATCCTGCAGGAAGGACAGCATCCATTCGTCAACGCGATCAGTCAGCAACAAGACTTCAACGCCTTTCTTGCGGAAGATTTCCAGGTGCGGGCTGTTCTTGGCCGCCGCATAGGTTTCACCTGTGGCGTAGTAAATCTTGCTCTGGCCTTCCTTCATGCGGCCGATGTAATCGGCGAAGGAGACGGTTTGCGCATCGTTGTCGTTGGCGGTCGAGGCGAAGCGCAGCAGCTTGGCGATTCTCTCCTTGTTGGTGGCGTCTTCGCCGATGCCTTCTTTCAGAACCTGGCCGAACTCTTTCCAGAAGGTCGTGTATTTATCTTTTTGCGACTGGTCGTCGCTGTTGGCCAGTTCTTCTAACAAGCTCAGCACGCGTTTGGTGGAGCCTTCGCGGATCACCCGCACATCGCGCGACTCTTGCAGGATTTCACGCGAGACGTTCAGCGGCAGGTCGCTCGAATCGATCACGCCCTTGACGAAGCGCAGATAGACCGGCATCAGTTGCTCAGCATCGTCCATGATGAAGACGCGCTTGGTGTACAGCTTGATGCCGCCGCGCTTGTTGCGGTCCCACAGGTCGAACGGGGCGCGGCTCGGCACGTACAGCAGTTGCGTGTATTCGCTGCGGCCTTCAACCCGGTTGTGGGTGTAGGTCAGCGGTGCTTCGAAATCGTGCGAGACATGCTTGTAGAATTCGGCGTATTGCTCTTCGGTGATGTCGGATTTGTTGCGCGCCCACAGTGCGCTGGCCTGGTTGACGGTTTCAAACTCGTCCTTGACCACGGTTTCTTTTTTCTCTTCATCCCATTCTTCTTTCTGCATTACGATCGGCAGCGAGATATGGTCGGAATATTTGCGGATGATGGATTTCAGTTTCCAGGCTGACAGATATTCATCTTCCCCTTCGCGCAGATGCAGCGTGATATCAGTGCCGCGCGTTGCCTTGTCGATGGCCTCGATGCTGAAATCGCCGGCGCCGCTTGATTCCCAACGCACGCCTTCGGTCGCGGTGGCGCCGGCGCGGCGGGTGTCGACGGTTATTTTGTCAGCGATGATGAACGCAGAGTAGAAGCCGACGCCGAACTGGCCGATCAGGGCAGCATCTTTTTGCTGGTCGCCGGACAGTTTCGAGAAGAATTCCTTGGTGCCGGATTTGGCGATGGTGCCGAGGTGCGAGATGGCCTCATCGCGGCTCATGCCGATACCGTTGTCTGAGATCGTGATGGTGCGTGCAGCCTTGTCGAATGTGACCTTGATCTTCAGTTCAGGATCGCTCTCGAAAAGGGCGTCGTTGTTGATCGCTTCAAAGCGCAGCTTGTCGGCGGCATCGGATGCATTGGAGACCAGCTCGCGCAAGAAAATTTCCTTGTTGGAATACAGAGAGTGGATCATCAATTGCAGCAGTTGCTTTACTTCTGCCTGAAAACCAAGGGTTTGCTTTTCGGATACGGCCATTGTTTCCTCTATATAAACAGTGAAAAGTGATGTGAAAACGACAAATCGGCAAGGCGTTGAACGGTGCTCCGCCGAGCCCCTTTGGGTTGATCAAAAAATGGGGAGCAATCCGGATTTTACAAGGGGTGCCTTAGCGACAACTTCCTTCCTGGTGTTTTTGGCATATTTATTTGGCAGATTCATTCGCCATATTCATTTGCTACATTCCCGTGCGAGGAAGCGCCAGATCGCCGGCTCCGACATCGCTGCCAGGTTGATCCGCATTCGCGACGAGGGCAATTGGGTGGGCGAGAACAGCGCGCCAGGCGCCAGCAAAAAACCCTCGGCCAAGGATTTTCCCGCCATCACATTGGTGTCGTGGCCGGTATCGGCCCAGACAAAGATGCCGTCACCAGTGCCCCGGCATTTCTGCCGCCATTGCAACCGATCTGGCTGTCGATCGGTATCTGTTCTCTAGTTATTGTCTAGTGTTCTGCGTGATCAATCTGCCCCGCGTCGGCGTCTGCGCAATGGCGGGATCGATATTGCGGCGCTATCTGGCGAAACCGTGGTGGCAGCAGGCTTTTTGTCGTGCGATGGTGTGAGCTTCCCCCGAAATTTAGTCTTCCATAGGTAACGTAAAATCAACGATCCTTTGGAATGAGCTTCCCCCGAAATTTAGTCTTCCATAGGTAACGTAAAATCAACGATCCTTTGGAAAGACCA